>NZ_CP046223.1 GCF_012571795.1 Enterobacteriaceae endosymbiont of Neohaemonia nigricornis | reverse complement strand
ATTCAATCTTAATTTTATGTTTTTCTGTAAATGTGTTTAAAAGATAGTTTTGATTCATTGCATTTAACAGATCATAAACCATTATTTCTTTTTTGTCAATTGATTTTATTATAAATTATTATAAATGATTATAAATGATTATAAATGATTATAAATGATTATAAATGATTATTGCTACTTGCTATCCTGATTATTGCTACTTGCTATCCTGATTATTGCTACTTGCTATCCTGATTATTGCTACTTGCTATCCTGATTATTGCTACTTGCTATCCTGATGATTAAATCTATTGACATTTGTTTTTTTTTTTAATAAAATGTTTTGTTATTAGATAGTGTTTTTGGTTAAGGTTTGCATGTACTTTTTTTATTTGTTTTTATGTTTTTTAATTTTTTCTTTACAGAAAAATAATTAAAATGTGTAAATCAATATACGATAGAATAAATTCTTTAGTTCAAAAAGCGAACTATAATGATAACAATAAGCATTATTGCTTTAGCAATAATGCTAAAGATAAATCAGTCTTAGTACGTTATAAATCAAAAAAAAATGTTAATTATCATTTAGATTATGACGAAAATAATAATGTTATACCATTTTTATCACACAGTAAGAGAGTGATTCCTAATATTATGTTACGTAGTTCTCTATTTAGTGTTATTAAGAAAGGACAGCGTAAATATGAAAAAAATATTTTAAAATTTTCTTTACAGGGTATATATATACGTTTTACTGGAGAACAATTAGATCAATCAGATTTAGATGTTTGGTTAGAATGTTTACATAGGTATACTGTTCCTATAGGTGATAAAGTAGAATTTTCTACTTATTCATTTTTACGTTCTATAGATAGAAGTACTGGGACTAAAGATTATAAATGGTTAAAATCTTGTTTATTAAGATTATCTATATGTGTTATAGAAATTAGTTATCAGAATAGTTTTTATATAGGTCATTTATTACATGAATGGTATAGAAATATTAATAATAATAAAAAACATGTTATTGTTTTAAATAAGAAGATAGTAACATTTTTTACTGATGAAATGTGGACAGCAATTTCTTTAAAAGAAAGAAAACAATTAAAAGGCAAATATTTATCTCAATGGATACATTGTTTTTATTGTTCACATAAAATTCCTTTGTGTTATAAAGTAAGTACATTAAATAAATTATGTGGTAGTACAACTAAATTATTATGGAAATTTAGACAAAATTTAAAAAAATCATTATTAGATGTCAATAAAGCAACAGGATGGAAATGTTGGATCGATAAGAATGATTTTGTGCATATAATTAAAAAATAATATTTTTATATTTTAATTTTGTTTTTAGTATATTTGTATGTTATTTTAAATAATAAATTTTTATAAAAATAAATATTTATTAATATAAATTTTATGTCTATTAAAAATAATATTTTATATATACAGTATAATTCTTTATTAAATAATAAAGAATTTAGAAAAAGTAATAATATTATTACTTTTTCTTTTTTAGGACCTATTGGTAGTTATTCACATTTAGCAACTCTATACTATATAAAAAAACATTTAAAAAACAATACAGATATTATTATTAATATTATTTGTAATAACTTTATAGAAATATTTCATACTCTAAAATTAAAAGTTGCTCACTATTCTATAGTGCCTTTAATAAATAATTATACTGGTATAATAAAAGATGTATATACATTGATACAAAAAAATAGTGTAAAAATATTCTTTTATTTTGATATGCCTATTAACCATTGTTTAATTAGTAATAACAATAATTTAATTTTAAATAATATTACAACCATTATTAGTCACCCTCAACCATTAAAGCAATGTAGTATGTTTATTAAGAAATATTCATGGAATATTAAATATTCTTCTAGTTCTTCTTATGCATTACAATATATATCATTCTGTAACACAAATAGTAACTTAGCTGCTATTAGTAATAAAATAGCAGCTAAGTTCTATAATTTATATGTAATAAAACATAATATATCTAATATTATTAATAATAAAACTCGTTTTATTGTAATTAATTCTCCTTAATAAAATTACATATTAGGGCAATGATCTGCATTAGTATCATAGTTTATAGATCCATTAATATGAACATTATGTTTTGTCCATATAGATCCAGGATGTATATGTATATTTTTAAAAAAAACTTGTATAATATGATTAACATCAAAACCATTAAAAACAAATTGCCCTGGTGTTAATACACTAATATTTTCAAAATATATATTATTAAATTGAGGAATATGTTCCCCATTTATTTTTACAATTTTATAAAATGCATCTAAAACAATAGGATTTTTAACATTAAACATGCAAATATTTTTATAATATATGTTATTTACTAATCCACCTTTTGTACTATCACTTTTAATTCTTAACCCATTTGTAGTATTTATTAAAGATAAATTTGTTATTAAAATATTATTTACACCACTTTGTGTTTCACTGCCTATAGACATACCATGACCATATCCAAAATTATTATTTATAATACTAATATTTTTTGATTCTCCTGTACTACCTGCTTTTATTGCAATATTATCATCTCCAGTACTAATATTAGTGTGTGTAATAGTTATATTTTGTGAAGATGAGGGGTCGATACCATCAGTATTACGTGCATCTGCTGGGGTATTAATACTAATACCCCAGATTGTTAAACCATTTGTTTTATGAGAAACAATATGAAAATTTGGTGAATTTATTAAATGAATTTTATATAAAACAACGTCTTTACTATTATTAATATCAATTAAATGTGGAGCATTTTGTTTTTTATTTTTTAATTTAGCTTCTGTAGCTAATTGCCACCAGGTAAAATTTTTATTTTTTAAAATATGCCCTCCTTGTCCATCTATATAACCATTGCCATAAATACCATTATTTTCACCATTAATAGTAATAAATGGTTTACATCCCTTACCAGAATTATTTAATGTACCACAATCTTGATTATTATTAATATTATAAAGATTAGGGTCATTTATAGATTTTAATATTACTGTTTTATCAATTAAAAGACCACCATAAGAAGGGATATTTAAAGGACCTGAGTAAAAAATATTTTTATTATTATGAGATATTAAATGAACAATTTGATGTTGTTTAGCACAAACATTAATTGCTTGTTGTAAGATATTTGTTGAATCTTGATCATTTGCTTCTAAAATTTTACAAGTTTTAGGTATAATTGGTTCTTGTACATGACGTTTATCTTCAGCAAATAATTTAGTATGAAATAAAAATAATGCTATAGCTAAAATAACTGTTTTTTGCAATATTTTTTTATAGAAAAATAATTTTTTCATTTTTTATTATAAATATATAGTATAACTATAATTACATATTATTATATAATTAAATAATATTTAAATATTATTTTAGATCAAAAATAATATATTTTTTATAATAAAATTATTTAAATTTCGCAAAAAACATTATAAGTACTACTTGATAATCCCTTAAAAATTTTATTGTTTAATAAATCAACATAATAATAATATTTCATATTATTATTATTATCTATAGATGAAGACCATATAAATGATGTGCGTTTACTATATATTGGCCAACCATAAATATTTAATAAATCATAATTATTTAAATTTTTGTTAAATTTGATTAAAGTTTCTTTAGAAGGTAAAGTGCCATTGATACTTTTACAATATTTTTTAGCATTATCATAATCTAAAATAGACCAATATTCATTCGAATAATACAACTTATCATTTTTTCCTCCTATATATTCTGCATATAGTGGAGGTCTATGTAAAGTAATATTATTAGACATAATAGTATCTTGCATGTGTCCATACATATTTGCTTTATCTATGTCTGGGCTTGTTGGTACTGTAAATATAAAATTTATAATTTTAATTATTTTATTATTGTTGTTTATATTAATACTCAGTGTTGTTTTTACACCTAAACCATCAGGACTAGATATTTGTAAATGTAGTTCTCCATTTTCATCTGTCATAAACTTATAATCATTATTAATTAAAGTTATATTAGTTTTTAAATTTTTAATATGTAATGGTTTTGGTTTTACATTAATGTTATTTTTCATATCTATCTGTTGTCTATTTTTTATAGATAAGGTTTTTATAATTATACTTTGTGGTTTTGTAATTGCATCTTTATCTTCAGTAATAATTTTTAATTTTAAGTTAACATGATCAGATATTTTAGCTTTATATGTTGTTTTTTCATTAAAAATATATAAGTTAGTAATTTCATTATTACCAGTAAAAATTACTTTTTTTGATAAATTTTCATATGTATTATTATTAATTTTTACTTTAATAATATTTTCACCTATAGTATTAATAAGTATATCAGTACAATAAACTCCTAATGGTTTTTCTGTAATATTTGTAAATTGTGTTTCTATATCTTTATTTTTTACAATAAATTTAATATCTCGAATATTAGAAATAGCATTATTATTTTTATCTTTTGCATAAAAACATACTTTTATATTTTTGGGTATTTTATATTTTGTATTATCTGTACATATTTTTAATATAGATTTATTTTGATCTATTTGTTGTTTAGTAGGGCATAATACTTGAATTTTTATTTCAAAATTTTGTTTGTTTTTGTAAATATCTTCTATTATAACTTTAATATTATAGTTATTTTGCTGATTATTTAATTTATTATCTGAATTATTCTTACTAATATATTTTGGTAAAATAACTATAATATTATTATTATTATTATTAACAATTTTACCCTTATTTATTAAAAAATTATTATTATATTTGAATTCGATATTTTTTATTAATTTTGCATTATATATTTCAATAATATTATTAGTACTAGGATAATTAATAATATTTGTATTTTTTATACTAACTTTTTCGATTTTTTTATCTATATATTCTATAATAATATTATCATTTCTATTTACAAAATCGTATTTATTTAATTTATTAAAATTATTTGTGTATTGATTTTTGTTATTATGTGTTTGTTCATTTATTGATTTATTTAAATTTAAATTTAAACCTATTCCTAATGTTGTATTATTTTCTCCCCCATTTATTTCTTTTTCTAATATAATATTTAATATTGAGTTTATTTGATAATTAATACCAAAAGAAAAAATTGACGGATATTTTATTTTATTTTTTTCTATATTTTTTTGGATTTTGTTAAAAAAGTAGTTATGAAAATTTTTATTATATTTCAAATTAAATATAATTTTAGGGATTTTTGGAATAGATCCTGTTGCTATTATGTCAAATCCATTTACTGGTCTTGCCATAATTATATTATTTTTTGTAGTAATTTGTTCTGTATAATTTTTATTAGGGGCTTGTATCTGTTTCCATCCATTTAGACCGATATAAATATTAGCATTTAATTTTATTAATGGTTGCCAAAATTCGATGCCAAAACCTATTCTTTTTTGTTTTAATGTTAAGTCATAATCAACAAAATTGTTTGCTCCTAGCAAACAATTTTGTTGTGAGAAAAATTTTCTTATACCTAAACCTATATTTATTTGTTTTCTTTGATTAAGAAAATTAAAATTATTTTGTATAAAAAATAAAAAATCCTTTTTATCTATAATAGGGGCAAAAATTTTTAGGTTTAATTTAATAATTGTAGGAATTTTGTTAGCAAACATAATACCTAATGAACTCTTATAATTTTTTATATTTATGGAATTAAAAAAATTATTAATATTTTTAATTTGATTATCTATTGTTTTATAGTTTTTTATTCTAATGGTTTTAAGAGTTCTTTGAACGTCATTCTGATCTTGTTGTGGTATATTTTTATTGTTTATAGTATTAAAACTTGTTTTATTACTTTTATGTAATAACATATTACATAATGATATTAATTTTGTGTTTGATTCCGTAATTAATATATAAATAGTGCTTTTATTATCAATAGTATTAATTGATATTAATTTATTTATAAAATAATGTTTGTTGTTTATAATTTTTACTATTTTGTCTATTACATATATTTTATTTATAAATTCAGTTCTTAATTTTTTATTTGATAACATGTATTTGGTATTAATAGCTCTTAATCTGCCTTTATTTTTTCTTAACATTAAGCTATCTTTTGTTAACAAATTAACTTTTCTTTTTTGTTTTTTATAAAAATTAGAATTTACAATTTTTGATACTATATCATAATCGCGATGTATTCCTTTCTTTTTAATATAACTATTTATAAAACCATTATTCATTTTTTTGATGTTAACTATAGTATGCACAATAAAAATATTTGCAAAAGAAACAAGTGTACTAGAACAAAAAATGATTTTTAAGAAATTTGCGTATTTTTTCAT
>NZ_CP046222.1:300818-471617 GCF_012571795.1 Enterobacteriaceae endosymbiont of Neohaemonia nigricornis | reverse complement strand
ATTGTATGATTCTAATTTTTTTTAAATATATAAAAGTACTATTTATTTACAAAAAAAATATTAATATTATGTTTTTAAATATTTATTTAAATATTTAAAAATATCTAAATATAATTTTTGTAAATCTGTCTTAAATTTTGCTGAAATAAAATAACATTTATTAATATATGAAAACTTAATAAGTGTATATTTAATATAATCTTGGATATGATTAATATTTTTCTTAACTAAATCAATTTTATTAAATACAAACCATATTTCTTTATGTAAAATATTATCAAAATTTTTTAATTCATTATTAATAATATTAATATTATTAATTAAATTAAATTTATTAATTTGTGTTATATCTATAATATGTAATATTAAATTACAATATTTAAATTGTTTTATAAAATTTAAACCTAAGCCGGAACCTAAAAACGAATTTCGAATAATACCTGGAGTATCTAGTATAGTAAAAGTACCATAAGTATTATTTTTTACTATGCCAATTACAGGCTGTTTTGTAGTGAATGGATAATCAGAAACTTTAGTATTAACATTAGATACACTATTTATTAGAGTAGATTTACCTGTATTAGGCATGCCTATTAATCCTACTTCTACAAATAATATAAGTTTTAATCTTATTTTTTTATGTTCACCTAATTGTCCTTTAGTATTTTTATAAGGTGTTCTATTAATAGAAGATTTAAAATTAATATTACCTAAACCACATATACCACCTTTAGCAATTAAAATTTTTTGGTTATTTTTATTTAAATAAGCAATAACTAAATTTTTATCAATATCAATAATTTTTGTTCCAATAGGAATATTTAAAATTAAATCTTTACCTTTTTTACCTGTACGTTGATATTTTTGACCATTACATCCATTTTCTGCAATGTAATATTTTTTATGATAATAATTAGATAAATTATTAATATTATTATTTGTAATAAAATATACATTACCGCCATTGCCGCCATTACCACCATCTGGGCCACCTTTAGCGATATATTTTTCACGTCGAAAACTAGTACATCCATTACCTCCTTTACCAGCTATAATAAATATTTCAGCTTCATCAATAAATTTCATATAAACTCCAAAATAATAATATTACAATCCATAATTTTTTTAATAAAATTTATTTTTTGTTTATGTATTAATTATTAATAATATTAATGTATGTTTTTTTTTTTATACCTTTTTTAACAAATTGTACTATACCTTTAATTTTAGCAAATAGTGTATGATCTTTGCCACAACCTACATTATTACCCGCATGAAATTTAGTGCCTCTTTGACGTACAATAATATAACCAGGTTGTACTATTTCACCACCAAAACATTTTATCCCTAATCGTTTAGAATGTGAATCTCTGCCATTTCTAGATGAACCACCAGCTTTTTTATGTGCCATATAATATATTCCTTAAATTTTATTATTTATATTAATAATTTTCATAAGTGTATAATTTTGACGATGTCCTTGAGTTTTACGAAAATGTTTTCTTCTATTAAATTTAATAATTTGAATTTTTTTAGTTTTATTGTGTGAGAGCAATTCTGCAGTGATACTTGCTTTTAAAAAAGGCGTGCCAATTTTATAAGTTTGTTTATCATATATCATTAAAATCTTTTTAAAATAAATAATATCTCCTATATTACCCATACATTTTTCTAATTTAATTAATTGACCTATTTTAACTTTATATTGTTTGCCACCATTATCAAAAATAGCATACATAGACATATTTACCTTATATTAAAAATAAAAAATATTAAACATATTTTTTAATAAAATTATTATTTTATTCTTTTAATTTTTGCACCTAATAAAGATAATTTTTTTATAATATTTTCATATCCTCGATCAACATAATTTATATTATTAATAATAGTTACTCCTATGGAAATACATCCTGCTAATATTAAACTTACTGCTGATCTTAAATCTGTTGCTGTTACTATAGCACTTTTTAAATTATTAGTACCATAACATGTTAATGTCTGATTTTTTAAATATATTTTTGCTCCCATTTTAATTAATTCATTAATATATAAAAATCTATTTTCAAAAATAGTTTCTGTTATGTTACTTATACCTTGTGCAATACTATTTAATACAACAAATTGTGTTTGCATATCTGTAGGAAATTTTGGATATGGTCCAGTAGTAATATTAATTGCCTTAGGACGTTTACCATGCATATCTAAACTACACCAAGTTTTTCCATATTTTATGTCTGCACCAGTTTGTTTTAATTTTTCTAATACATTTATTAAATGTTTTGGATTAGTATTTCTACATATTATTTTACTTCTATTTATTGCCGCAGCTATTAAAAAAGTACCAGTTTCTATTCTATCTGGTATAATTTTATATATTTTTTTTGTACCCTTTAATGTTGTTATACCTTGTATAATAATACGATGTGTACCTACTCCTTGAATTTTTGCACCCATGAAATTTAAAAAATTTACTACATCTTGTATTTCTGGTTCTTTAGCTGGGTTATCTATGATTGTTATTGTATCCGCAAAAATTGCAAGTAAGATAATATTAATAGTTGCACCTACACTAACTTTTTCCATAATAATATGAGCACCTTTAATTTTATTTGGTAAATAACCATAAATAGTATTATTTTTAATATTAATTATCGCACCTAATTTACATAAACCTTTTATATGTAAATCAATTGGACGTGTTCCAATAGAACATCCACCAGGAAAAGATATACTAAATTTACCTAAACGTATTAATAGAGTACTCATAAGCCAAATAGATGCTCTGATATTTTGGACCAAATAATCTGGTGCATAAAATTTATTAACATTTTTAGCATCTAATATTAATACTTTGCCTTGTTTAATATTTATACCTAAATGTATAAGTAAATTAATGGTTGTGCTAACATCTTGAATATATGGAATATTTTGAATTCTAACTTTATTTTTAACTAACATAGAAGCAAATAAAATAGGCAAAGCTGAATTTTTAGAACCAGAAATCTTAACTTCTCCTTGTAGTTTTACAGGTCCCCGTATAATAAATTTATCCATAACTTGCTCTAAATAAATATATATTATTAGTATATGTTGTATGAACATAAAGTATTTTATTTAAAAATTTAACAAAAATCTCTAATAAAAATACTCTTTCAGATAATTTAAAATTAAATAATGATATATAGATTTATAATTTTTTAACGTTTTGAAAATTGTGGACTACGTCTAGCTTTTTTTAATCCAATTTTTTTACGTTCAACTTGTCTATCATCTCTAGTTATAAAACCTGCTTTTTTTAAATTTTTACGAAAATCATTATTATATTTTATTAAAGCTCTCGTTATACCATGTCTGATAGCACTAGCTTGTCCTACATTACCTCCACCTTTTACTGTAATATAAATATCTAATTTATTTCTCAAATTTAATAATATTAATGGTTGTATAACTATAAAACGATACGACAATTTAGAAAAAAAATTTTCTAGCGTTTTTTTATTAATGCTAATATTACCAATGCCTTGTTTAATAAAAACTCTAGAAGAAGATGTCTTTCTTCTACCAGTACCATAATATTGAACAGTTGTTATCATTATAATAATTCCATATTATATATTTATAATATTTGGTTGTTGTGCAATATGTTTATGTATATTTTCAGAATAAATTTTTAAGCGTTTAAAAAATACATTACTAATTTTATTTTTAGGTAACATACCTTTTATTGCATGTTGTATAATTTTTTTAGGGTTTAAAATTAATAATTTTTCATAAGAAATTTTTTTTAATCCTCCGGCATATCCACTATGACTGTAATAAAATTTATTTTTATATTTATTACCTGTAATTTTTATATATTTTGCATTAATAACTATAACATAATCGCCAACATCTAAATAAGGAGCATATATAGCTTTATGCTTACCTTGTAAATAATATACTATCTTAGTAGATAATCTACCTAAGATTCTATCTTTAGCATTAATTAAATACCATTGATGATTATTTTTTATATTAATTAAATTACACATTATAAAATTTTATCCATAATTAATTATATTTATAAAAATATGATAAAATATATGTATTAATATTTATTGACATATTACTAAACATGAAAAAGAAAAGCAATATATCTTTTAAAGTAAGAATATAATAACTATAAAATTTTAATAAAAAATATATAATTTATTGACATAATAATATTTTTATTATATCATTATAAAATATAAGTGGTGTAATTTACAATTGTGATAATGTATAATAAATATTATATATTAAGATTCTGAATATTATTTATAATACTGTTTTTTTATTTTGTTGGTGATTATATGCATATTTTTTCTTCAAAAAAAAAAGACACAAATCTAGTTAAAATTTTTAAAAAATTAATAAAACAAGAAACATTTAGTACACAAACAGAAATTGTAAATGCTTTACATCAGGAAGGTTTTAATAATATTAATCAATCTAAAGTTTCTAGAATGTTAACAAAGTTTGGTGCTGTTAGAACAAGAAATACTAAAATGAAAATGGTGTATTGTTTTCCTTTAGAATTAAGTTATCCTAATACTACTAGCCCATTAAAAAATTTAGTCTTAGATATTGATTATAATGATATGCTTATTATTATACATACTAGTCCAGGAGCTGCACAATTAATTGCTCGTTTATTAGATTCTTTAGGAAAATCTGAAGGTATATTAGGTACAATAGCTGGTGATGATACAATCTTTGTAGTTCCTACTAATTTATTTAAAACTACACATTTATATCATTCTATACAGACATTATTTGAACAAAACGTATAATTTTATTATTAAAATCCTTTAATAACTTTTAAACCGTTTGTATAATTATGTAATATTTTAGGAATTTGAATTGTTCCATCCTTTAATTGATAATTTTCCATAATAGCGGCTAATGTTCTACCAATAGCAAGTCCTGAAGCATTTAAAGTATGTATATAATTAATAGAATTATCTTTTTGAATTTTATATCTTGTTTTCATTCTTCTAGCTTGAAAATCTCCCATATTAGAACATGAAGCAATTTCACAATATTTTTTTTGAGATGGTAACCATACTTCTAAATCATAAGTTTTACTAGATGCAAAACTCATATCACCAGTACATAATAATAATTTTCTATATGGTAATTTAAGTAATTGTAATATTTGTTCTGCATGATTTGTCATTATTTCTAAAGTTTTTAAAGAATATTGTGGTTGTACAAATTGTACTATTTCTACTTTTTCAAATTGATGTGTTCTTATTAATCCTCTATTATATTTCCCATACGTGCCAGCTTCTACACGAAAACAAGGACTATGTGCAACTAATTTAATTGGTAATTGTTTTTCTATTATAATTTTATTAGCAAATAAATTTGTTAAGGGAACTTCAGCTGTAGGTATTAGGAAATGTTTACTTAAATCATCATTATTCTTAATAGCATATAAATCATTACTAAATTTTGGTAATTGTCCTGTTCCATATAACATTTCATTTTTTACAATATAAGGTATATAAAATTCTTGATATTGATGTTTATTAATATGTATATCTAACATAAATTGGATTAAAATTCTATGTAAATAAGCAATAAATCCTTTCAATACTATAAATTTAGAACCACTTAAATTAACACCAGCCTTTAAATCCATACCATTATTTAATATTCCCAATTCAATATGATCAAGAATATGAAAATCATATTTTTTTTTTTTACCCCACTTTAATATTTCTTTGTTATCTTTAGAAGATCTACCAATTGGAACATCATTTAAAGGTATATTTGGTATCATATTATATATATTACTAATACGTAGTATTAGATCAGATAATTTAGTTTTTGTACTAGATAACTTATAATTAATTAATTTAATATTATCTTTAATCTGATTATGATGCGTAATATCAGATTGTTTAAATAAAGTCATATAATACTTTTTTTTAGCATATAATATTTCTATTTGTTTTTGTAATAATTTACGTTTTGTCTCATATTTTTTTATACAATTAACATCTAAGATAAAATTTCTTTGTTCTAATATTTTAGATATCATATCAGTATTATTTCTTAATAAATGTGGATCTAACATATTTATAATACCTGTTTTTAATAAAATATTACAAATTGTATATTATAAATATAAAAAATGATATATTTGTATATAATAAAAATTATATAATATTTTTAAAATAATTTTAATTATGCAAAAAAAAACAACGTTAATCATTTTAGGGTCAGGACCTGCAGGATATACAGCAGCTATATATGCTGCACGTGCAAATTTAAATTTTATATTAATTACAGGTAATAATATTGGAGGACAATTAACACAAACTATTAGTGTAGAAAATTGGCCTGGAAATTATCCTAGTATTACTGGAATGCAATTAATGGATAATTTATATAATCATGCTATATTTTATAAAACTAATATTATAAAAGATACAATAATACAAGCAGATTTAAAACAAAAACCATTTATTTTACAAGGAGAAACAAATAAATATATTTGTAATAGTCTTATTATTGCAACTGGATCATCACCAAAATATTTAGGATTATCTTCTGAAAAAAAATTTTTAGGTAAAGGTATTTCTACATGTGCTATTTGTGATGGTAACTTATATCGTAATAAAAAAGTTGCTATTATTGGCGGGGGCAATTCTGCATTAGAAGAAGCAATATATTTATCTAATATTGCATCAGAAGTACATATTATACATAGACAAACAACATTTAGAGCAGATAAAATATTAATTAATAAGATTATAAAACTTAGTTTACATAAAAATATTATTTTACACCAACCTTATATAGTAAAAGATATTTTAGGGCATGAAAATTTTGGTGTAACAAAAATTAAAATTAATCAAATAAATACACTAAGTAATGTTGTAATAAAAGTAAGTGGTATTTTTATACTGATAGGTAGTTATCCTAATACTTATTTATTTAAAGATCAAATAAAGCTTGATAGTAATGGATATATTATTACTACGAATCATACAAAAACTAATATTCCTGGGGTTTTTGCAGCTGGCGATGTTACAAATAATATTTATAAACAAGCTATTATTTCTTCAGCAGCAGGATGTATGGCATCACTTGATGCACAACGATTTTTACAAAATATATAAAATACACTATTAAATATAGTATTTATATAAAAATTAACATATATAATTTTTTAATTAATAATTAATATAATATTAACGACTACGAAAAATTATTCTACCTTTACCTAAATCATATGGTGTAAGTTCAACTGTTACCTTATCCCCTGTTAATATACGAATATAATTTTTTCTCATTTTACCAGAAATATGTGCTGTGACTATATGACCATTTTCAAGCTTAACATGAAAAACAGTATTAGGCAAAGTATTTACAACTATGCCTTGCATTTCAATATTACCTTCTTTAGACATATGAAATCCTTTATAATAAAGTATGTATATAATTCCAATAATGTTGTTTTTTATTAATTAATGTAATATGACTTCCTTTTTCTATTATGGAACCATTATCCATTACATAAATATACTTCATTCTTTTTAAAATTGCTATATCATGTGTTACAATGATTATTATTTTTTTTTTAAATACTGAAAAAATTAACTGTAAAATTTTTTTCGATGTTTTTTTATCTAATCCTACTGTAGGTTCATCTAGTAAAATTATATGTCCATTATGTATAATTGCTCTTGCTAGCGCTAATTTTTTTAATTCACCACCAGATAATAATCGTTGATTTTCTCCTAATTGTATATTTAAATGTTGTTTATTCAATATTAATTTATCTAATCCCACTAAATATAATATTTTTACTAAAAAATCATTACTAATATTTTTTTTTTGGTTATTTAATAATAAATTATTTTTTAATGTATCATTTAATATTTCAGTTTTTTGTGGTATTACACTAATTATTTTACGTAATATTGATAAATTAATAGTATTTAAATTATAGTTATTTATATAAATATTACCTGAGATTGGTTCCCAGGCTCTAGTTAATAACATTAATAATGTTGATTTACCACAACCATTATGTCCAGTAATTGCAATTACATCATGATTTTTTATGTTTAATGATAAATTATTTAAAACTAATGTATGTATATCATTAGTATTATAATAAAAACTAAGATTAATAATTTTTAGTGATATAATTTTATTAAAAGATGATATCTTACTTTTATTAAAATTAATGGTTGGTTTTTTATTTATTATTTTGAAAATATTTTTGGTAGATATTAATATATTATTAATATGTTGAAATACATGACTAATACTTAGTATTAAATAATTTAGTGTAATAGTACTTAATATATAAGATATGATAAAATATCTTGAATATTTTTTGGGTACAAGTATGATATAACTAAATATTAATATAATTAATAAATTTATGCCAATAATAATTGATAAAATAGTATTTGATTGTGTATCATAATAATTTTGTTTAGTTTGTTGTTGTTCCCATTTATATTCTAATATATTTAATTTTTTTTTTATACAAGTAATACCTTCAAATATTTTGTATTCTTGTTGATATAATAAGAAATTATATAAAGCCAAATAATATTTTTTTTTATATTTAATATTATTTGTACTTATTAAATAACCTTTATTATAAAAATATATAGCAAAATATGTTAAAGGCATACATAAAAATATAATAAATAATATAGTTAAACAATAATTTAAAATAATTAAATGAATTATTATAATAAATATTGTAATGCATAAACTTATAATAGGAGATATAATCTGTATATATAGAATATCTATTGTTTCAATATCTGATATAAATAATTGTAAAATTTCACTATTATATATATTAATAATATCATAAGGATATAAAGGAAAAATTTTAGTAAAAATAATAATTCTTAAATTCTTTAATATATTTAACGTATTATTATGTTTAATTATTTTTTCATAATATTTAGTAATAGTTTTAAACATTGATAAAAATCTAATAATAATAGAAGGTATAATATAATTATATTCAGCAAAATGATGTTTAAATAAAAAAGTAGAAGTTAAAAAGAATCCTGATAGAATAGATAAAAAAATACTGCAAAAATTAGCTACTATAGACATTATTATACCTAATAATAACATTTTTAAATATTTTTTTTGATATTTATAAAATAATAATATATAAAACACTATCATAACTCCTATTTTTTACTTAAACATATAATTTTTATAGTTTTATATTATTTTTGTTTGAATAATTTTACCTTTATTATTCATAAACCAAATTATATTTGCATTTTTAATTTTATTAATATTATGTGTAATAATAATACTAGTATTGATTGAAGTATTACATAAAGCATTAATAATATATGTTTGACTTATAATATCAATATTAGATATTGGTTCATCTAATAATAATAACATACTATTTTTAATTAATGCTCTGGCAATAGCTATTCTTTGTATTTGCCCAATAGATAATCTTGTATTTTGTACATTAATTATTGTATCTAAACCATTAGGTAATTTATCTGCAAAATCTTTTATTCCTATTATTTTAATTATTTTATTTATTTTTATACAATTAAGATTATGGTGAAAAAATAAATTATCTTTAATTGTTTTTGCAGGAAGACTTGGATTTTGTTTAACCCATGATATGGCATGATGCCAATGATTAATATTTAAATCTTTTAAATTTATATTATTAATTTTTAATATACCTTCATATGGTATAAAACCTAATATAACATTTAATAATGTTGATTTACCACATCCATTAGGACCAGTAATAATAATACGTTGTCCAATATATATTTTAAAAGATAAGGGCCCTATTATTTTATTGCCTATATTATCTTTAACTACTAAATCTTTAGCATATATTAATAAATTATTTTGATTAAATAATAAGATATTTTTATGATGTGAAATTACATTATTATTATCTATAAGTTTTATAATAAGTTCAGCCGCACCAACTGCTTTGGCTTTAATATGGTATAATATACCTAAATTGTTAAAATATTGAAAATATTCTGTTACTAAAATTAGTATAAAAAAGCTATGAAATATATTAATATTTTGTTTATATAAACTAATATTAATAATATGTAAATATGTAAAACTAAAATACATAGCTATAAATGCAATCGCAATAGAATGAAAAAATTCTAAAATAGCAGAAGTTAAAAAAGCAATTTTTAAAATTTCCATATTTTTTATTCTAAATTTTTCAATATATTTACTTATTTTTTGTATTTCAATATCAGCAAAATTAAATAATCTAATAATTTCAATACATTTTAATCGATTTAAAAATAATCCACTTAAATATGATAATATTTGGAAATTTTGTTTATTTTTATCTATAACTTTATGCCCAATAATATTAATAAATAATACTATTATTATACTAATAATAATTATTATTATACTAGATATCCAATTAATATAAAAAATAATGGCAATAATTATAAACGGTGCAATAATTGATATAAATAACTGTGGTACATATTTGTTATAATATTCTTGTATACTTTCAATTTGTTCTATAATAATAGTTGTATTACAGCCAATATTATTATTTATATTATTAGTTTGTATAATGTTATTTAAAATTTTATTTCTTATATTTAATTTAATAAATTTACTATAAAAATAATTACAACGATTAATTAGTATAGAAATTAATGATCTTATTATAAAACATAAACTAAATATAGTATAAAAACTAAACATTTGTTGTTGTTGTTTATTATGTAAAAATAAGTCTATATGTATAGATAACAAAAAACTTTGTATAATACTAATAAATATATTTAATAAATTAAATATATACGATATATTTAATAAATATTTAAAAGGTTTACTTTGTTTAGTTAACCAATTAATAATAGTTTTTTCTTTATTATTGTCCATATATCATCATATAATAATTTTTTCATTTTAATACTATGTTGAGTTTTTTATATATTACACAACATAGTTTTGTATATAAAAATTAATTTTCTATTTAAAAAGTTTATCAATAATATAATATTAATTATTATTTAATATTTCTTCTATTCTAATTAATCTATTATATTTAGCTATTCTATCAGAACGACTCATAGATCCTGTTTTTATTTGTTCAGCACCAACACCAACAGCAAGATCAGCTATAAAGGTATCTTCTGTTTCTCCAGAACGATGAGAAATAATAACTTTATAATTAGCATCTTGTGCCATTTTAATTGTTTTAAATGTTTCCGTTAATGTACCAATTTGATTTGGTTTTATTAAAATAGCATTACCAATATTATTATTAATACCTTTTTGTAAAAATTTTATATTAGTAACAAATAAATCATCACCAACTAATTGAATTTTATCACCTAAAATTTTAGTTTGATATATAAATCCTTCCCAATCATTTTCATATAAACCATCTTCAATAGAAGTAATAGGATACTGTTGTGTTAATTTTAATAAAAATTTTGTAAATTGTTTTGAAGTTAAAATTAATTTTTCTCCTGTTAAATAATATTTATTATTTTTTAATAATTCAGAAGCAGCACAATCTATAGCAAAAGTAATATCTTTTCCTAAGATAAAACCTGATTTATTTATAGCTTTAATAATCATATCAAAAGCTTCACTATTATTATTTAAATTAGGTGCATAACCACCTTCATCTCCTACAGATGTAATCATATTATAAGATTTTAGAACACTAGCTAAATGATGAAAAATTTCTGCACTCATACGAATAGCATCTTTAATATTAGTAGCACTAACAGGTTGTATCATAAATTCTTGTATATCTAAATTATTATTTGCATGTTTGCCACCATTAATAATATTAACCATTGGTAATGGCATAATATATTTATTTAAATTACCATATATATTTTTTATATATTTAAATAATGGCATTTTATTATACATTGCAGCAGCTCTTACATTAGCTAATGATACAGCTAAAATAGTATTAGCACCAAATTTTTCTTTATTAACTGTATTATCTAAATTAATCATAATTTCATCAATATTAGTTTGATGTAATATATTTTGATTAAATAAATATTTATTAATTATTGTATTAATGATATTTACAGATTTTAATACACCTTTTCCTAAAAATCTTTTAGTATCATGATCTCTTAATTCTAAAGCCTCTCTTGATCCTGTAGAAGCACCAGATGGAACTGAAGCTCTCCCAATTATATTATGTTTATCTATATGTACTTCTGCTTCGATAGTAGGATAACCCCTAGAATCAATAATTTCTCTTGCTATAATTTTTTTAATTTTTGGCATAAATTTTAAATCTCTTATATTTTTAATGTTGTGAATAAAATTTTTAAAATTATTAATTTGTATAATATTATTTTATTATATATCAAATATATAATGATTATTTATGATTTATCATTAAATCTTTGTATAGATATAAGTATTTCTTGCTTTGCATAATTAATATCTTGCCAATTATCAATTTTACTCCATTTATTATGTTCTAAATCTTTATAATGTTGAAAAAAATGTTTTATTTGTTTTTTTAATAAAGGAGATACATCTGTAATATTTTGTATATATTCATATTCAGTTGTAATAGAATTACATGGCACAGCTATAATTTTTTTATCTTTGCCTGATTCATCTAACATTGTTAATAATCCTACAGGTCTACATTTAATTACTGTGCCAGGATAAATATAATATTGCGTTATTACTAATACATCTAAACAGTCTCCATCTAATGATAAAGTATTATTTATATATCCATAATTACATGGATACATCATTGCAACAGGTATAAAACGATCTACAAAAAGTACTCCATACTTTTTATTTACTTCATATTTTACTGGATAAGTTTGTATAGGTATTTCTATTATCACATTAATATTATGAGGCACATCACATCCAACAGGTATATTATTTAAATTCATAATTTTCCTTATATAATTAATATATAATTTTTATTAGTATAAAAAAAATATTATGCTATTATAGCAATAATATGTTTAAAATATAAATTTTATAAATAATTAATATTTTTCCTATAATTTATAATATAAATAGGATATATAAATATGGCTAGAATTACTGTAGAAGATGCAGTAAAACAAATTGGTAATCGTTTTGATTTAGTTTTAATAGCTTCAATTAGAGCAAGACAAATACAAATAAAAGGTAAAAATCCTTTAGTATCTAATAATAAAGATAAGCCTACAGTATTGGCATTAAGAGAAATTGAACAAGGATTAATTAATCAAAATATTTTAAAAAATAATGAATTAAATATAAATAAAAATTTTAACTCTACATCAATATCATTTTGCAATAATTAAAAATAAAATATGATAACTTTCTAACATGCCTAAAAAATATATAATAGCTATTATTTAAATAAAAATATTTTATAAATTATTAAATATCAATATTGATAGCTTTTAATGCATTATTTTGAATAAAATTTTTTCTAGGTTCTACTTCATCACCCATTAATGTGCAAAATAATTTGTCTGCTATTATAGCATCTTGAATATTAACTTTTAACAGACTACGTGTTATAGGATTCATAGTTGTCTCCCATAATTGTTTAGGATTCATTTCACCTAATCCTTTATATCTTTGTATAGTAAAACTTTTATTAGATTGTTTTATTAACCATGATAATCCTTGCTCAAATGAAGTAATTTTTTTATATTGTTCTTTATATTTTATATGTGTAATATTATTAATTTCTAAATCATAAAATTTATTAGTTATATAACAAATATTATTATATTCTTTACTTGTAAAAAAATCTTGATTAAGTTTATATATATTAATATTCCCATATTTTTTTTCATGAATAATAATATTAAATATATTTATGTTTTGATATTTAACATATCCTATATATTCTATATCTTTTGTATAATTATTTAAATATATTATTAAATTATTTAACCAAGATTGTAAATAATCTATATTATTTACAATTTTTAATGGTTTATTATAAATTAGTGCATGCAAGATATTATATGATAATATCTCTTTATTATATTTTAATATTTTTATAGTATTATTATATTTTTTAATTAATTTAATTAAGTTTAAACCAGATAATTGTTTGGTATTATTTAAAAAAATAAATTTAGCTGAATGTAATGCAATATTCCATTGAAATAATTCCATTTCTTCATCATTTTTAATATATAATTCTTTATTTCCTTTTTTTATCTTATATAATGGTGGTTGTGCTATATATACAAATCCTTGTCTAATAATTTCAGGAAGTTGACGATAAAAAAATGTTAAAAGCAAGGTTCTAATATGAGCACCATCAACATCAGCATCTGTCATAATAATTATATGATGATATCTTAACTTATTTATATTATATTGATTATTACTGATAAAACATCCTAATGCTGTTATTAAAGTAATTATTTCTGGAGACGAAATAATTTTATGAAATTTTGCTTTTTCAACATTTAATATTTTACCTTTTAATGGTAAAATTGCTTGATTTTTTCTATTACGTCCCTGTTTAGCAGAACCACCAGCAGAATCTCCTTCTACTAAATAAATTTCTGATAATTTAGGATTATTTTCTTGACAATCAGCTAATTTTCCAGGAAGTCTAGATATTTCAATAATATTTTTACGTCTGGTAATATCACGTGTTTTACGTGCGGCATCTCTAACTTTAGCTGCATGAATTATTTTATCTACTATATGTTTAGTATCATTAGGATTTTCTAATAAAAAAGATAATAATTTTTTACTTACATAAGATTCTATAATTGATTTAACTTCTGATGATATTAACTTTTCTTTTGTTTGTGAAGAGAATTTAGGTTCTGACATTTTAATTGAAATAATAGCACTTAATCCTTCTCTTGTATCTTCTCCAATAGTATTAATTTTATGCTTAAGATTTAATTTTTCATTTATAATAAAAGTATTTAATGTTCTTGTTATTGCTGATTTAAATCCAGATAAATGTGATCCACCATTTATTTGTCTTATATTATTAGTAAAACAATATATTTTTTCTTTGAAAGAATTATTCCATTGCATAGCAATTTCAATATTAATATTTTTTTGTTTGTCATTACAATAAATAATATTATTATGTATAATATTATTATTTTTATTTAAAAAATTTATATATTCTATAATACCTCCTGTATATAAAAAATTATCAAATATATTATTATTTTTATCTATTATTGATATACTAATTCCTGGATTTAAAAATGATAATTCTCGCAACCTAGTTGATAAAATTTTATAATTAAATTGTTGAATATTTGTAAAAATATTATAATTAGGCCAAAAACGTATACTTGTACCAGTTTTTTTACTATATCCAATAATATTTAATTTATTTATTGGTATCCCATTTTTATAAATTTGTTTATATAATTTATTATTTCTTTTTATGATTAATTCTAATTTATTAGATAAAGCGTTTACTACCGAAACGCCTACACCATGTAAACCACCTGATAATTGATAAGATTTATTATTAAATTTACCACCAGCATGTAATACAGTCATAATAACTTCTGCAGCAGAAATATTAGCTTCTTTATGTATCCCAGTAGGTATACCACGACCATCATCTATAACAGAAACTGAATTATCTGTATGTATGATTACTTTTATAGATTTACAAAATCCAGAAATAGATTCATCTATAGCATTATCTACAATTTCAAACACCATATGATGTAATCCTGTTCCATTATTAGTATCTCCAATATACATTCCTGGTCTTTTTTTAACAGCATCTAATCCTTTTAAAATTTGGATACTAGATGAATTATAATAATTATTAATCAAATCTTGCTCTCATTTATATATTAAATTACTATTGACAAATTAATAATAATCATACAACAAAAATATTTAAATGCGCATAGGCATAATTAAATACATTTTATTTGTATCATTATTATCCTCTATTTTAATACTGGAATTAGCATTAATAAATGAAATTTTTATTTCTTCATGCTCTAACACATTAAGAACATCTAATAAATATTTTATATTTAATGATATATTTATTATATATTTTAGATTATCTTCTTCTATATTTAATATTTCTTCTGCTATTTCATTATTAATATTTTTTGTTATCATTTTTAGTATACATTTTTTTATAATTAATGTAACACTATTTGTACGTTCGTCAGCTAATATAGAAATTCTTTCTAAAGCATTTTTAAAATTTAATTTATTAATTTTAATTGTCTTTAAAAATTTTTCTGGAATAATTTTATTATAATTAGGGTAATTACTATTAATTAATTTTGATGTAATTTTTAAATTTTTTATAGTAAAACTAATATTATTCATATTAATATTAATATTAACTAATTCATTAGTATTTTTTAATAAACGTAATAGTATTATTATACTTTTACGCGGGATAATAATTTTATAAATTATATTATGCATACTAATAATTATATTAACATTATAAATAGATAATCTATATCCATCAGTAGATATAACTTGTAAAATATTATTTTCTATATGTAAAAACATACCATTTAGATATTCACGTGAATCATTATGTGCTATAGAAAATATAGTACTACTAAATAATTTTCCTAAAATATTATGTGTTAAATTAAAACTAATATCACTTTTCCAAGGCATTATATGTGGAAAGTTTTCTGAAGACATAGTAGTAATCGTATATTTACATGTTTTAGAAGATATAATGACCTTATTTTTAAAAAATGATATATTAATATTTTCTGATTTAGGTAATGCACGACATATATTATAAAATTTTTTCCCTGGTATTGTAATATTATAATTTGCTAAATTATGGTGATTATTTAAAATAATATTTATTTCTATTTCAATTTCTAAATCTGAACCTTTAAATAAAATTTTGCCATTTCTTTTAATATCCACTAAAATATTTTGCATAATAGATATATTGCGATTATTAATAATATGAGTTATATATTTTAACGGTTTTATTAAAATTTCACGATTAATAATAATATGATATTCCATAATTTTTAATTATTTATTAATATTTAAATAAATAGTATTATAAACATATAATATATTATACATTAATTTTCATTCAAAAAACTAATATTCTACTTTATTTTAAGAATTGATTATAGTTGAAATTTTATATAAAAAACTTTATTATAGATAATATTTTTATTATATATATAAAGTGAAAATAGTTATGAAACGTACTTATCAACCATCTGTTTTAAAAAAAAAACGTACTCATGGATTTAGAAAACGTATGGAAACTAAAAATGGCAGACATATCATTAATTGCAGAAGATCGAAAAAACGTACATCGTTAAGTATTTCACATAAGTAATGAATTAAATAAATTAGTGTCACAGTTTAAATTATCTAAAAAAAAACGTTTATGTACTTGGTCACAATATAATACTGTATTTAAACAATCACATAAAATTAGTAATAAATATTATATTTTATTAAGTTGTTCAAATAAATTACAATATTCTAGAATTGGTATTATTATATCTAAAAAATATATTTTACATGCATATATTAGAAATAAACATAAAAGAATAATTAGAGAACATTTCCGTTTAAACCAAAATATATTAAAAATAATGGATTATGTTATTATTATTAATAATAAAATTAAAAATATACACATAAAAGAATTAAATATTTATTTAGAAAAATTATGGCAAATATATAAACTTACATAAATTATTTTTATTTAATAATGACTAAAGTTTTATATTTTGTTAAATATAAATATAGAGAATATAAAATAATGGATGTTAAAAAAAAACTTTTTTTAATTGTTATTTTTTTATTAAGTTTTTTTATAATAAAAAATTGGCAAAATATAAGTAATTATCATATAAAAAGCAATATTATTCATATTAATAATAATATTCATGAAAAATTATCAGATAAGTTAAATCGTAACAATATTATTATTAAAACAGATAAATTAATCTTATATATTGATTTAAATGGTGGTAATATTACTAAAATGGAATTAATTAATTATAAAAATAAGTTATATTCTAAAAAACATTTAACATTATTAAATAATAATAAACAATATATATATCAAGCAAATAGTAATATTATTAAAACAAATAAATTTAATTTAATTGACCATATTTTTGATAAACCAAAGTTTTTTACTCCTATGTCTATTTATCAATTGAAAAATAATACTACTATATTAAAAGTACCCTTATTATTTGTTAGTAAAAATATTTTATATGTTAAAACTTTTATTATTAAAAAAGGTAGTTTTGTTATTAATGTTAATCACCAAATTTTTAATTATACTAAACAACCTATTTGTATAAAAATAAATAATGAATTAAATCAAAAAACAAATAATATTTTACCATTTTTAAATAGAAAACATATTAATTTTGCTACTAAGACATTTAGAGGTATTGCTTATTCTACTTCACATATTAAATATAAAAAATATCCATTCCGTAAAATTTTACAAAATAATAATATTAAAATTTATACAAACAAGGGTTGGATTGCAATAATACAACAATATTTTGCTACTGCTTGGATTGTACCTCATAATAATTATTATATTTACACACAAAAAGTTAGTAATAATATTATAAGAATAGGATTTTATTCTATAAATCATATGATTGTACCAGGAGGAAATGCTTATTTTACTACTAAATTATGGGCTGGTCCTAAAATTACTAATTATATGGCTACTGTTGCACCATTTTTAGATTATACTATAGATTATGGTATTTTATGGTTTTTAGCACAACCACTATTTCAATTATTAAATTATATATATAATTTAATAGGAAACTGGGGAATATCTATTATTATTATTACTTGTATTGTAAGAATTGTGACATATCCTTTATCAAAAATGCAATATATAACTATGATAAAAATGCGTATGTTACAACCAAAAATTAAAAGTTTAAAGATAAAATTTAATAATGACAAAAATCGTTTAAGTAAAGAAATTATTAATTTATATCAAAAAGAAAAATTAAATCCTTTATCAGGATGTTTACCATTTATAATACAAATGCCAATTTTTTTATCTTTATATTATATTTTAATAAATTCTGTAGAATTACGTCATGCACCATTTTTTTTATGGATAAAAGATTTATCTGCTGAAGATCCATATTATATTTTTCCTGTTATTATGGGTATAACAATATTTTTTATGCAAAAAATATCTGTTAACAATTATGAAAAACAAGATGTTATACAAAAATTATTTATATATATTATACCTTGTATTTTTAGTTTATTTTTTTTATGGTTTCCATCTGGATTAGTTTTATATTATATAATTAGTAATATAATTACAATTATACAACAAGGTTTTATTTATGATAAAATATATACAAATATAAAACATATACATTAATTAAATAAATATATAATAGTGAAAAATATAGATACAATTATTGCAAAAGCAACACCATCAGGTAGGGGTAGTATTGGTGTGATTCGTATATCTGGTGTGCATACATTACATGTTATTAAATATGTTTTAAAGATTAATTCTTTAAAACCAAGATATGCTAATTATTTACCTTTTTTTTATAAACATAAAATAATAGACAAGGGTATAGCATTATGGTTTCCTAAACCATATTCATATACTGGTGAAGATGTTTTAGAATTACATTGTCATGGTAATAATATATTATTAGATTTATTAATTAATAATATTATTAATAATATATCTCATATTAGAATAGCTAAACCTGGTGAATTTACAGAACGTGCTTTTTTAAATAATAAAATTGATTTAACACAAGCAGAAGCTATTTCTGATATTATTAATGCTGATTGTAAATCAGCTATTTTTTCTGCCATGAATTTAATGAATGGTTATTTATCAAAATTTTTTAAACCATTTAATAAACAAATAATTAATATTAGAACTAAAATAGAATCATTAATTGAATTTTCATTTCATCATTCAGATGTTATATATCAAAAAATTTTTATAAAATTACAAATTTTATTACAAGATAGTAAAAAAATTGTAGAATATTTAAAATATAATTTAAAAACACAAGAAGGTATTAAAATTATATTAGTTGGCCCAACAAATTCTGGTAAATCTAGTTTAATTAATTTTTTATCAGGAAAAGATGTATCAATTATTACAGATATTCCTGGCACTACTAGAGATATTATATATGAACACATATATATAGAATCCATACCAATAAAAATTATTGACACAGCCGGTATAAGAAAAACTAATAATTATATTGAAAATATTGGTATTAATAAAGCTTTAAAAGAAATTAGTATGGCAAATTATGTTTTTTTAGTAGTAGAAGATAATATTAATAAACAAAAATTATATGAAATAAAAAATTATTTACAAAAATTTATTAAAAATAATACTCCAATTATTATTATTAGAAATAAAATAGATATAACAAAAAAACAACCAGAAATAATTAAAAATGATAATATAATTAGTATTAGAATATCTATACATACTAAACAAGGATTATCTTTATTAAAAGATTTTATTAGTAATAATATTATTCCTCATAATAATACTGAAGATGAATTTACATCTAAACAAAGATATATAGATTCTTTTAATAAGATATATAATTTTTTACAAGATTGCCTACAAAAATGTTATTCTAAAAAATATATAAATTTAGAATTAATCTCTGAAAATTTAAGATTAATACAAATAGAATTAGATGTAATTACTGGTAAATTTACATCACAAAACTTGTTAGATCATATTTTTTCACAATTTTGTATTGGTAAATAATATTATTATATAAGTGAAATTATATGCCTGAATTACCTGAAGTGGAAGTTATTAAAACTATTATTAAAAACAAAATCAAAAATAATATAATTAATTATGCTATTATTAGAACAAATAAATTAAGATATAATATTCCTTCTGAAATATTTACATTATATAATCAAAAAATTATTAATGTAAAACGTAGAGGTAGATATCTTATTTTAATATTATTAAATAATGCTATTATTATACATTTAGGTATGTCAGGCAGTTTAACTATTATTAAAAAAAATATACTGCCTACTAAACATGATTATATTGATTTAATAATTAATAATAAATTTGTATTACGTTATAATGATCCTAGAAAATTTGGTTTTTGGTTATGGGAATCATTACAATATAAAACAAATATTTTTTTAAGTAAATTAGGTTTAGAACCTTTACATGTAGAATTTAATAATTTATATATGTATAATATTATTCAAACAAAAAAAATACCAATAAAAGTATTACTCATGGAAAATAATATTATTACAGGAGTAGGTAATATATATGCTAATGAGTCTTTATTTTTATCTAAAATTTTACCTTTTAGAGTTGCAAAGGATTTATCTTTTATAGAAATAACAAACTTAGTAAAAAATATAAAATATATTTTAACACAATCTATTATATACGGTGGTACAACTATTAATAATTACAAACAACCAAATAATATTTTGGGTAATTTTACACAATACTTACATGTTTATAATAAAGCTAATCAACCATGTTATATATGTAATACAATGATTATAAAAATATATCAAAGAAATAGAAGTAGTTTTTATTGTCCTAATTGTCAAAAATAAATTTTATTTATTGTAAAAAAATTATAACACAATATCTTTAGAATATTTATCTAAAAATTTTTTACTTAAAAAAACTAATATTATTGATATAGTTATTAATATAGTTGCCAATGCATTTATTTCTGGTGTGGCACCGATTTTTGCCATTGAATAAATTCTTAATGGTAACGTTTCATAACTAGGACTACTAACAAATGATGATATTGTAATATCATCAATTGATAAAGCAAAACTTAATAGCCAACTAGAAATAATAGCAGGTAAAATGAGTGGTAGTATTATTTTATTAAAAATAATAATATCATTAGCTCCTAAATCTTTTGCTGCTTCTAACATAAGTTTATCAAAATTATTTAATCTTGAATACATTATTATAACAACATAAGGCAAACAAAAAGTGATATGTGCACATAATAAAGAAAAAAAACCCAAAGGAAAATGTAATAACATAAATAATAATAATAAAGAAATTGCCATAACAATATCTGGAGACATTATAACTATAAATAATAATGTACTAATAAAATATTTTATATAATTATGTAAATGATATAAAAATAATGCAGTTAGTAATCCTATACATGTAGTAATTGTTGCAGATAATATACCAATAATAATTGAATGATATGTTGATTGTAATAACAGTGAATTATTTAATAATAATGTATACCATTTCAAACTAAATCCGTGCCATTCTACACCAAAAATAGATGAATTAAAAGAATTAATTATTAATAAAATAATTGGTATATATAACCAACTATAAATTATATATAATAATATATTTTTAAAAAAATTTTTACACATTATTTGTAAAATCCTTATAATTTTTACCATTTAAAAAATATATAATTTTCCAATATAATATTAGTAAAACTCCTGTTATAAAAATTATTATACTACTTAGTGCAGAACCAAATGGCCAATCTCTAATATTAAGGAATTGGTTTTTAATAATATTACCTATTAATAAATTTTGTGTCCCGCCCATTAAATCATTAATTGAAAACATACCTATTGATGGTAAAAATACTAGTAAACATCCAGAAATAATACCAGGACTAGTTAAAGGAATAATTATATAAACAAAAGTTTTCCAAAATGGTGCTCCTAAATCTTTTGCTGCTTCTATACAATATTTATCTAATTTATTTAAACTATTATATATAGGTATAATCATAAAAGGTAATAAGATATATATTAAACCTAAAATAACAGCTAAAGGAGTATATATAATATGTATAGGTTGCTTAATAATATGTAAATATATTAAAAATTTATTAAACCATCCATTAATACTAAGAAAAATTTTTAATGAATATATTCTAATTATAGAATTAATCCAAAATGGTAAAAATAAAAACATTAACATAATAGATTGTTTTTTATATGTCATTTGTATTAAAAACCAAGAAAACATATAACCAATAATTAAACATAAAATAGTAGTAATTAATGATATATATAAAGAATGTAAAAAAATCTTAATATATATAATATTTAATAATCTTAGATAATTTGTAAAATTAAAATGTATTTGTATTAAATGAACATTATTTTTTTTTAAAAAACTTACTATAATGATTATTACATTTGGTAATAATATAAATAATATTAACCAATTAATAATTATAAATATTATTGTATTTTTAATGTATTTAATTATTTTCTTCATAAGGCAATGTTACTTCCCATGTTTCTACCCAATTAATTAGCATTTTTTGATTTAATGAATGATCAAAATAAGGATCATCTTCATTAAAAAATTCATTTACAGTAATAATTTTACCATTTTGTAATCTTAGAGTAGATTCTAGTGTCATACCTTTATAACTTTTTTCTTTTACATATCCTATTAATCCTTTATTGATATAATCATCATATTGATTAATTTCTTTAATACGTAAATCTTCTGGACGTAATAAGACATGTATTTTATCTCCCGGAGATACTGGAAATAAAACTTTTATATTACATATATATCCTTCTAAATTTGCTTGTACTTGTTGATTATCTATTATTTTTATAATAATAGCATCAAATATGTTAATATTACCTATAAATTTTGCAACAAATAGATTAATAGGTTCTTCATAAATTTCTCTAGGTGTACCATCTTGTTCTATTTTTCCATTACGTAACAAAACAATACGATCTGATATAGTTAATGCTTCTTCTTGATTATGTGTAACAAAAACAAAAGTAATACCTAATGTTCTTTGTAAAGCTTTTAATTCATTTTGCATTTTTTTACGTAATATATAATCTAGAGCTGATAGTGATTCATCTAATAATAATATTCTAGGTTTGTTGACAACTGCTCTTGCAATAGCTACTCTTTGTTGTTGACCACCAGATAATTCATGCGGTTTACTATACATAAATTGTTGTAATTGTACCATATGTAAAATTTTATTAACTCTTTTATAAATTTCTTTCTTTTTTTTTTTTTGCATTTTTAAACCAAAAGATACATTATCAAACACAGACATATGTGGAAATAATGCATAACTTTGAAATACAGTATTAATTTGTCTATTTTCAGCCGGTGTATAAGTAATATCTATATTATCTAAAATAATAGAACCTTGATCAACTTTTTCTAATCCAGCAATTAATCTTAAAATAGTAGTCTTACCACATCCAGAAGGACCTAATATAGTAATAAATTCTCCATGATTTATTGTTAAATTAAAATTAGACAAAATTATTTTATTAAAATATTTTTTACTAATATTATTTAAACTAACTATTGGTTTTTTTATATTATTTTTTAACATAATTAAATTTTCATAAACATATTTAATAAATATATTTATATCATGAATTATATAAATTAATAATAATTAACTTCATATGTTTATATATAAAAATGTATTTTTTACAAAAAATTGCTTTATATCTAAATATAATAAAAACATTAATAATCAATTCTATTATTAGAAAAATTAATTAGTGGAATAGATTTTTCGATAATTCCTCCACCTAAGCATACGTGACGTAAATAAAATACTACTGATTGTCCTGGTGTAATACTAGATATAGGTTTTTTAAAATAAACTTTAATTTTTTTTGTTTTTATAAAAGAAATAATATAACAAGATATTTTTTTTTGTCTATATCTTGTTTTTATAGTTAGTTTTTGAGAAATATCTAATATTTTATTAATCCAATTTATATCTTTTGCTATTAATCCTATAGAAAATAAATATAAATTATTTTTTTCTTGTACTACTATTAAAGTATTATTTAATAAATCTTTTTTATAAACATACCAAGCACCGCCACAATAATTTTTTAATCCTCCTATACCTATATTTTTTCTTTGTCCTATAGTATAATGTATCAGACCTTTATGTTGTCCTAAAATATTACCATATATATCAGTTATATTACCTATATTAGATTTAAGATATTTATTTAAAAAAGTAACAAATTTTCTTTCTCCAATAAAACAAATACCTGTAGAATCTTTTTTTTTTGCATTAGTAAAATTCAATTTTCTTGCTATATTTCTAACTTCATATTTATTTAATCCACCAATAGGAAATATAATATTTTTTAATTGTTGTGATTTTAATGTATATAAAAAATAACTTTGATCTTTATTTTTATCTATACTAGTTAATAAATAAAATTGATTTTTTATTTTTTTACAACGTGCATAATGCCCAGTACTAATAAAATCTGCTTTCAAATAATTAAATGCAAAATTCATAAAATATTTAAATTTAATAATTTTATTACATAAGATATCAGGATTAGGTGTTCGTCCTAGTTTATATTCATGAAGAAAATGTTTAAAAACATATTCCCAATATTCAAATGAAAAATTAATTTTATGCAATGGAATAGATAATTGACGACATATACTCATAGCATCATGTAAATCTTGTTTAGCATGACAATAATTATTGGTATTATCTTCTTCCCAGTTTTTCATAAATAATCCTTCTACTTGATAATTTTGTTTAATTAATAACCAAGCAGCAACAGAAGAATCCACACCACCAGACATAGCAATAATGACTTTTTTTTTAATCATAAATATTATTGTGTATTTTACATATTTTGAATAGTTTGAATGCCTAACATATTTAAACCTTTTTTTAAAAATTGTGATGTTATAAATATTATTTTTAATCTACTAATTTTAGTATTATTATTAGTATTATTTAAAATATTACAATTTTCATAAAAAGTAGAAAATAATACTGCAATTTTATATAACCAATTACATAAAATATGTGGTAAGCCTTTTTCAATAACCTGTAATATAATTTCTTCAAATTCTAAAAACAATATAGCTAAATTAATTTCATTCTGATTTGTAAATATAATTGTATAATCTTTTATATTTTTAATACTCATATTAGATTTATTTAATATAGAAATAGCACGTACATATGCATATTGTATATATAAAGATGTATTACCTTCAAAATTTAATATTTCATTCCAGTTAAAAATATAATTAGACATTCTATTTTTTGATAAATCATTATATTTTATTGCTCCTACACCTATAATTTGTGCTAAATTATTTAATTTATGTTGTTTAATATTAGGTTGTTTGTTTAAAATAATTGTTTTAGATCTAGAAATAGCTTCATTAATTAAATATTGTAATTTAATATTATGTCCTTCCCTTGTTTTATATGGTTTAGAATTTTTATTCAATATCATTCCAAATACATGATGTTCTAACTGAACATTTTTTTTTACATATTTAGCTTTTTTTACAATATAAAATATATTTTTCAAATATTGACTTTGTCTTGCATCTATATAATAGATAATACGATCTGCATGTAAATATTCTGCTCTATATTTTATACAAGCTATATCTGTAGTAGCATATAAATATGCTCCATCACTTTTTTTAATTATAATAATATTATCAGAAATAAGATCATTATATTTAATTGGTATAATAACTGCACCATTACTAATAATAGCTAATCCTTTTTTTTGTAAATCATTAATAATATCTGGTAACATATTATTATATGTACTTTCACCCATAGTATGTGCAGAATTTAATAAAATATTTAATGTATTATATAATTGATAATTATTTTCCATAGTAATATTTATAAGTTTTTTCCATATTTTTAAACAAAATGGATCTTGATTTTGTAATTTTACTACATAATTTCTAGATTTTTTAGCAAAATTAATATCATTAATATATTTTTTTTGTGCTTGTTGATATAATATATCTAAATTTGATATACTTAATTCCTTATTAATATTTTGTTTATATATTGTTAAAAAAGCTATAAGCATGCCAAATTGTGTACCCCAATCTCCAATATGATTTACTGGAATAACATTATGTCCTACAAATGTTAAAATACGTACTATAGCATCTCCTAAAACTGTTGATCTTAAATGACCCACATGCATTTCTTTTGCTATATTAGGACCAGAATAATCTACTACTATATTTTTTATTTTAATTTTTTTATTAAATCCTAATGTTGAAGATATTAAAATCATATTCATTTGTTTTGATAACCATATTTCATTAATAAAAATATTAATATGCCCAAATTGGGAAACTTCCATTTTTTTAATAATATCAATATTATTTATATTTTTAATAACTTTTATAGCTAAATGTTTTGGATTTAATTTTAATTTATTAGCAGCAGTAATAATACCATTTACTTGATAATGTCCAAATGTTACTTGTTTACATTTACGTAAAACAACATTATAACTATCCGGTATACTAGCTTGTATCATAGCATTATATATATATTTAGACAGTATTTTTTTGATATTCATAATTTTACCTAATATAAATATTATGTAATAATTAATAATACTATATTATTAAATAATTACATGTTAATGTTTTATTTTTTAATAATTTTACAATATAAAAACAAACTTATTTAATTAAATTTAAAGATTATATTTTATAATTATTAAAATAATTTTATATGTTTTAATAAACGAATTACATAATAATTTTTAAAAAAAATATTTGTTAATAAATATATATAATATTTATTTAATATAAAAAATATGATTTTTATAAATTACTTATTAAATATTTTATACATTAATAAGGAAAATATGTTATGCAATTTAGAATTTATTGTGGGAAAATTAATGAACAATTTATTAATAAAATTATTACTATTTATGGATGGATTGAAAATTATAAAGATTTAGGAAAGTTAATTTTTGCTAATATAAGAGATAGAGAAGGTATTATACAATCAGTATTTACTTCTAAAAATAGTGATGTATATAATATTGCAAAAACATTACGTAATAATTTTTGTGTAAAAATTACTGGGAAAATAGTTCCAAGAAAAAAACCAAATATTAATATTTATACTGGTAAAGTTGAAATAATTGTTTTTAAAATATTAATAATTAATAAATCAAAAAAATTACCTATAGATAATAATAATATTAATATAGAAGAAAATAGATTAAAATATCGATATTTAGATTTAAGACAAAATAAAATGATTAATATTATTAAATATAGATCTTATATTAGTAATATAATTAGATTATTTTTAGAAAAACATCATTTTTTAAATATTGAAACTCCAATTTTAACACATATTACTCCTGAAGGTTCTAGAGATTATTTAGTGCCTAGTAGAATCCATAAAAATAGTTTTTATGCTTTACCGCAATCTCCACAAATTTTTAAACAATTATTAATGATTGCAGGAGTAGATCGTTATTATCAATTTGCTAAATGTTTTCGTGATGAAGATTTACGTTCAGATCGTCAACCAGAATTTACACAAATTGATATAGAAATTTCATTTGTACATTCTAATATATTTAGAAATTTTATTGAAGAAATGATAACTTATGTATGGAATAAAATATTAAATGTTCAATTAAAAAAATTTGATGTTTTAACATTTCATGAGGCAATGAAATATTATGGTAGTGATAAACCTGATTTACGAAATCCATTAAAATTAATTGATATAACACAGTATATAAATAATAGGAAACATTCTTTAATAACTGCTATTATTATAAATAAAAAAGATTTTAAAATATCATATAAAGATTCATTTTATAAATATCATATTTATATGAAAAAATATGGAACCTATGATTTAAATATTTTTAAAGTGAAACATTTAAATCTTATTAGTATAATAGAATATAATAATTCTTTAATAAATTTAGATAATACAGAAGCAAAATATATTATTCAAAAATTTAATCTAAATAATAATGATATTATTTTTATTGGTTCTAATAAAAATTTAGGTCATATATATTCTATGGGTATGTTAAGAACAAAATTAGGTCATGATTTCAATATCATTAAACATGATATATGGTGCCCATTATGGATTATAAATTTTCCATTATTTAAGAAAGATAAATTAGGTAATTTAACATCTATGCACCATCCATTTACATCACCAAAAATAGAAGATCTGAAAGTATTAACCTTAAAACCTGAAAAAATTATATCTGATTCATATGATATTGTAATAAATGGATACGAAATTGGTAGTGGTTCTAAAAGAATTCATGATTATAATATACAAAAAATTATTTTTAATTTATTAAAATTAAATGATAAAATGCAACAACAAAATTTTGGTTTTTTTTTAGAAGCATTGCAATATGGAACACCACCACATTTAGGAATAGCATTAGGATTAGATAGATTAGTAATGTTATTAACAAATACTAATAATATTAGAGATGTAATTGCTTTTCCTAAAACAACATCTGCTTCTTGTTTATTAACTAATGCACCTAATAGTTTCAATAATAATATTTTACATGATGTAGGATGGATTATTAACAATATAAAATAGGAATGTTATTTTATGTCTGGACATAGTAAATGGGTTAATACACGTTATCGTAAAGCTTTACAAGATCGTAAAAAAGATAAAATTTTTTCTAAAATAATTAAAGAATTGCATACAGCAATTAAATTAAATAATAATATAAACCCACAATATAATAATCGACTAAAATTAGTTATAAGTAAAGCATTATCATATAATATGAATCGTATAATGATTAATAAAATTATATCAAAATATTTTAAAGAAAATATTAAAACAACACAAAATATACATATGAAAAATCTTATATATTATGGGTATATGAATAATATAACATTTATGATTAATTGTTTAACTGATAATTGTAATCGTACTGTAAGTTTTATACGTCATACTTTATATAAATATGGTGGTACACTACAAAATTATAACATAGTAAATCATATATTTAAATATTTAGTATCTTTTATATATCAAATTAATCATAATATTGATCTAATTATGGATATTGCTGAAAAATTAGTTCCTGAAGATTTTATAATTAATCATGATACTATTGAAATGATTTTTTTAAAAAATAAATATAAAAATATTTTATTACAATCTAAAACATTTAATATAAAGCCTATAAAAATCATATTTAATATAGTGCCATATATAAAAAAACAAGTAAATCAATGTGTAAAAAAACAAATATTATTTTTAATAAAAGATTTACTATCTAATCATGATATACAAAAAGTCTATCATAATGCTGATTTTATTATAGATCAATAATTATGTCTATTATACTAGGTATTGATCCTGGTTCAAGAATAACAGGATATGGTTTAATTAAAAAAAATAAAGATAAATTAATTTACATTAATAGTGGATGTATTGAAACCAAAATTAAAGATTTCCCTATGCGATTAAAAATAATTTATTCTAAAATAAGTGATATTATTAATACATTTAAACCTACAGATTGTGCGATAGAAAAAGTTTTTATTGCTAGAAATATAAATTCTGCTTTAAAATTAAGTTATGCTAGCAGTGCTGTCATAATTTCTGCTATTAATCATAATTTATCTATTTTTGAATATTCTAATACTAAAATTAAATTAGTAGTAGGAGGTATTGGTATTGCAAAAAAAATACATATACAAAATATGGTACGTATAATATTACATTTATCCGATATACCTAATCAAGATGCTGCAGATGCTTTAGCTGTTGCTATTACACATAGTCGTATAATTATTAATTAATTTATTATATTTTATATATAAAATTTTTATTTGCAATTTTAAAATATTATTTTTTATAAAAAATAAAATATATTTATTTGTATGCTTGTAATATTATATCCATGCCAGCTATTACATTGGTTTTATTTTTTTTAACTTTTACTATTTGTTTGATGTCTTCAATATTAGAAATAATTACAGGTGTTAAAATAGATTTAGCATGTTTTTTTAAATATTCTAAATCTACTTCTATAATATTATCACCTTTTATTACTGTATTATTATTTGTAGTAAAATTGAAAATTCTTTTAAAACCTTTACCTTGTAAATTAATAGTATCAATGCCAAAATGTACAAATAATTCTATATTATTTTTTGTAATAATAGAAAAAGCATGATTAGTATCAAAAATTTTACCAATAATCCCGTCTACTGGTGCAACAATAATATTACCAGTAGGTTTTATTGCTATGCCATCTCCAACAATTTTATCAGCAAAAACTGGATCTGGAACATATTTAAGATCAATAATTGTTCCTGTAATAGGTGTAAAAATTTGTGTACAAATATGTTTTTTTATTTCTGTATTTTTTTTAAAAATTTTGTTAAATAACATTCTATAATTATCCTTTTATTTTATAAATATTAATTATTATTTAATAATTGATTAATTTTTTTTGCAGTGGATTCTGATAAAATTTTATTAGCTAATTCTTTAGCTTGTGACATGTTAATATTACGGATTATATTTTTAACTTTTGGTATAGAAATAGCACTCATACTTAATTCATTTAATCCCATCCCTAATAATACTGGAATAAGTTTTTCATCACTTGCTAATTCACCACACATTCCTGTCCATTTTCCTTCAGCATGAGAAGCATCAATAACTTTTTTTATTAAATAAAATATTGCTGGATGCATAGGATTATATAAATGTGAAATTAAATCATTACCACGATCAACCGCTAATGTATATTGTGTTAAATCATTAGTACCTATACTAAAAAAATCAATTTCTTTAGCTAAGGATTCTGAAATAATAGCAGAAGCTGGTGTTTCAATCATAATACCTATTAATATTTTTGAATTAAAATCTTTTTTTTCTTTATATAATTGTTTTTTTAAAAAATTTAATTCTGATTTTAATAATAAAACTTCTTCTAAAGAAATAATCATAGGAAACATAATAGATAATTTACCAAAAATAGAAGCTCTAAGTATAGCTCTTAATTGTGTATGTAAAATATCTTTACGATCCATAGTAATTCTAATAGCACGCCATCCTAAAAAAGGATTATCTTCTTTAGGTAAATTCATATATGGTATATTTTTATCACCTCCTATATCTAATGTTCTAATAATTACAGATTGATTATTCATTTTTTCTGCTACATTTTTATATGCATTAAATTGTTCTTCCTCTGTTGGTAAGGAAATACGATTCATAAATAAAAATTCAGTACGGTATAAACCAATACATTCAGCACCATTTTTTTTTGCATTATTTAAATCTTGTATGGAACCAATATTAGCACCAACTGTTATTTTATAATGATCTTTAGTATAAGATGGTAAAAAACTTAAATTTACTAATTTTTCTTTTTCTTGAATATATTTATTATGTTTTAATTTAATATTTTTAATAATATTATTATCAGGATTAATATAAATTTTATTACTTATGCTGTCTAAAACAATAAAATCATCATTTTGTACTTGTTTTGTAATATTACCTGTTCCAACAATAGCAGGTATTTCTAATGAACGAGCCATAATAGCAGTATGAGAAGTTCTACTACCTAAATCAGTAATAAAACCAAGAATATTTTTTAAATTTAACTGTGCAGTTTCAGATGGTGTTAAATCTTTTGCAATTAAAATAACTTGTTTGTTTATATCATTAAAATCATTAATATTAATATTTAATATATTTTTAATTAAACGACTACCAATATCTTTAATATCAATTATTCTTTCTTTTAAATATTGATCATTTAATTTTTCTAATAATTTTATTTGTTTATTTATAATTTTTTCTACAGCAGCAGCAGCAGACAATAAATATTTTTTTATTAATATAATTACATCTTTTATCATTTCATCGTCTTGCAATAATAATATGTGACTTTCAATGATTGTTTGTTTTGTACAATGATTATTATCTATATTCTTTTTATTTTGAATATTTTTTAATTGTTTTATAGATTCTTTTTGTCCATTAATAAATTTATTAATTTCTATATTAACTTGATATTTATTAATTTTTTTATGATTAATAATAATATTATTAACTTTTAATAAAAAAGCTTTACCAAAAGTAATACCAGGAGAAGCTATAATCCCTGAAATCATATATTTACCTCAATAATTATATAATTTAATAATTTTATTAAATTATTTTTAAGTTTTAGCTAAAAATTATTATATTAATAATATTTTATTTCTAATAAAACTTACTTAATATATTTAGAATTTATTTTATAATTATATTATATATATTATAATGTTTTAATAATATTTACTAAATGATCTATAGCTTTTTGTTCATCTAGTCCTGAAGCAGTTAAAGTAATAATAGTTCCTTTAACTAAACCTAATGTTTGAATTTTAAATAAACTTTTAGCATTTACTGTAACATTATTATATGTAATAGTAATATCTGATTTAAAGGATTTAGCTGCTTTTACAAATAAAGCTGCTGGACGAGTATGTAAACCATGTTGGTTATTAATCATAACTTCTTTTTGTACCATTATTTTTCCCTAAAATTTTATATATTTGAAATTATTATATAGCCATACAAATATTTTACAATACATCAATATAATTGATTTATTTTATTAAATATAAGTATTTGGTAAATAATAATATAAAATATAATATTTATATTATTAAAATTATAATTAATAATAAATATTATATTTTTTTAAATTTTTACTTATGATACTGATTTTTAATAAAAAAAACAAATTTAAATAATATGAAATTTATAATTTTAATTTTTAAATATTAATAAGATAATATGATTTACTATATTAAAAAAACATATAAATTATATCATTTTAATTATTCTATTTATAAAAGTATATATATTATATAAAAAATATAAAGCATTTTTATGCAAATACTAGTAATATTAATTATATTAATAATATTAAATAACAATAGAATAATTCTATTATGAATATAATATTTGATTACAAAAATAATAAAAATAAATTATCTATTCAAATTATACAAAAAATTATAAAAAAATATTACACTCCTTGTTGGGTATATTATGCAAATAATATTAAAAATAAAATATTACAATTAAAAAAATTTGATATTATTAGATTTGCTCAAAAAGCATGTTCTAATATTCACATATTAAAATTTATGAGAAAACAACAAGTTAAAATTGATGCAGTATCATTAGGTGAAATAGAAAGAGCTTTATATGCTGGATATAATCCTAATCAAGATATTATATTTACTGCAGATATTTTTGAAAAAAATACATTAAAATGTGTGATTGAATTAAATATTACTGTTAATATTGGATCTATTGATATGTTACATCAATTAGGAAAATTAAAAAAACAGCATAATATATGGTTACGTATTAATCCTGGATTTGGTTATGGACATAATAAAAAAACTAATACAGGAGGTATAAATAGTAAACATGGAATATGGTATTCTGAAATAGAACAAACACTTAATATTATTAAAAAATATCAATTTAATTTAATTGGTATACATATGCATATAGGTTCTGGTGTAAATTATCATCATTTACAAAAAGTATGTAATGCTATGTTATATAATGTAACACAACCATATATGCCTAAAATATGTGCTATATCTGTAGGAGGTGGATTGCCCATACCATATAAAAATAATGATACACCTATTAATATTAATAATTATTTTAATATATGGGATCATACTAGGAATATAATTAAAAATTATTTTAAACAAAATATAACACTAGAAATTGAACCAGGACGTTTTTTAGTAGCTGAATCAGGTATATTAATTTGTCAAGTTCATGCTATAAAAAATATAAATAATAGAAGATTTATATTAGTTAATGTTGGTTTTAATGATTTAATTAGACCTGCTATGTATGGTAGTTTTCATCATGTATCAGCAATCTCTTATGAAGGATTAGATCTTTCACAAGATATAAAAATACCAACTATTATTGCTGGTCCTTTATGTGAATCTGGAGATGTTTTTACACAGTTAAATAATGGAGATATTACTACGATTTTATTATCTATAAATATAAAAATTTATGATTATTTAATTTTTCATGATACAGGAGCATATGGTGCTACAATGTCCTCAAATTATAATAGTAGACCATTAATACCTGAAATATTTATTTATAATAATAAAATACATCAAATTAGACGTCAACAAACAATACAAGAATTAATTTCATTAGAACAAGTATATTAAATATATATATTTACATAAAAAAATTTGTATTATTAAAAAAAGTTTTTTTTAAAAAAAATGCTTTAGGAGATGTATAACAAACATTTCCTAAATAATCTATAAATTTAGTATTTTGTTTTTTATTCGATTTATTTTTAATAATTAATATAGAACCATAATAATTATTTAATTCTTGTATTTGACCTAGAATTAATAATTGAATTAAATTATACCAATCTTTATATAAAATTTTTTTTTCATCTACTGTTGGACTCCATAATTTAGGATGACCAATAATTCTTTCTTTTAAAGGAGTATTAATACTATTTGTAATAATAGGTATCCATAAAATTATGGATAATTTTTTATATAATATACTAGTATTCCAAAACATATTATTATTTTTAAATAAAGAACATGTACAAATATAGCTATCATTTAATACATTAAAATTTTTATTTATAGTAATAGTTTTAATTTCTATACCCAGATGTTCAAAATCTTGATGATATTTATTATTTATATGTCGTCCTATTAAATAATATTCTATTAATTGTCCAGCAAAACCTTTATTATATTTTATATTTATAGGAATAGGATAATTTAAAAATTTTGCTATATCAGTAATACTATATCCTATAATTAATTTTAATTTTAATATTAAAATTTTTATACTATGAATATTTGTATGCATTATTTTATTTATATATAATGTTTTTTTATAAAAACATTACAACTAACTAAAAGTAAATATATTGTTTTTAAAAAAAATATAAATAATTATATAATTAAACTATTAATTTATATATAATAAGAACAATATAACTATATTAAGTATATATTTAATATATCATAAAATTCTTATTAAAACATGTTTACAATATATTATTCCAATAATTTAGAACATTTATTCTATATCATTCAATTACAAATTCAAAAAAAAACAATACACAATATATTTCAACCGGAAGTTATATTAATAAATCAATCAAATATTATTCAAAGATTCAAATTATTTTTTGCAAAACATACTGGTATACATGCGAATATAAAATATTTTTTTATAGATAATTTTATTATAGAATTATTTACTAATATTTTTCCTGAAATAAAATATGATATATTTTTAGATAAAAATTATTGTATTTGGTATATAATGAAATTTTTGCCAAAATTAATTAATTCACCTGAATTTATTTATTTAACAAAATATTTTCATAAAATGGATGATTTTTATTCTTTTTTTAATTTATCAACAAAAATTGCATATATATATGATCAATATCAAAAATATAAACCAGAATTATTATTAACATGGGATAATAAACAATATTTAAATAAAAATAATTTAAATGAAGTTTGGCAAGCTATATTATGGTATAAAATTATTAATTATCATAATATTTCAAAAAAAACATTATGGCATCATGGCAAATTATATAATTACTTAAAAACATGTCATAATATCAAATTTAATAATATTATACCACAAAAGATATTTATATTATTTATACATGATATTCCTATAATATACCTTAAATTATTACAATTAGTAGAAAAATATATCGAAATACATATTCTAATATTTAATCCATGTAAATATTATTGGAAATATTTAACAAAAAATAGTAGTTTATTAAATCAATTAGGAAAATGTGGTTTATATAATATAGATAAATTTATTGAAATACCATCTAGAATTATTGAAACATTTGTACCTATTAATTCAGTAAATTTATTAACTGAGATACAAAATGATATTTTTTATGCAAAATCATTTAATAAAAAAAAAACAATATTAAGTAAAGATCAATCTATTCAAATATTTTCATGTGAAAGTATTAAAACAGAAATAGAATTATTATATAATAATATTTTAGAGCTTTTATCTAAAGATAAAAATTTATTATTACATGATATTATTGTTACTACTCCTAATATAAAATTATATAAATCTTTCATTAAAACTATTTTTAGTAAAAAAACATTAGCATTTAATATATTTAATGATTTTCATAATGAATATTTAATTAATATTAAAGATAAATTTATATTTTTATTAAAATTATCTAGTACAAACATAACACCTGAAGATATTTTTTTTTTATTAGAAAATAAATATATTTTAAGAAAATTTCATATACAACTAACAGATATTGATTATTTACAATATTGGATTAAAGAAATTGGTATTAAACATAATTTAAATTTTACAAATTTTAAAAATATTATTTTTCCTGAAGATCAATATACTTGGAAATTAGGATTACATCGTATGTTTTTAGGTTATGCAATAAATGATAAAAAAATATTATGGAATAATGTTATTCCATATACAAGTATAAATAATTCATCCAGTATTTTATTAGGTAATTTTACAAAATTTTTATTAACATTATATAAATGGCAACAAATTTTAAATAAAAAATATATTTTACCAAAATGGATAAAAATAATTAATAAATTATATTTAGATTTTTTTTCTTCTACAACATTAAAATACAAATATATACAAGAATTTTTATCAGAAATTAAATCATGTATTCAAAATGGAATAATGGCACAATATAATAAAATGGTTCATGTTAATATAATATTAGATTTAATTTTATTTAAATTAAAATCTTTAACATATAAAAGATTTAAAATTAATTCAATTAATTTTTATTCTTTATATAATTTTCAACCATTAAATTGTAAAATTAATTTTATTATTGGTATGAATAATGAATATTTTCCAAGAAAATCTCAGCAATTTATATTTAATTTATTAAAATATTTTAATAATCAATATGATTGTAACCAAACAGAAAAAGATAAATATAATTTTTTACAATTATTTATTTTAACTCAAAAAAAAATATATATAAGTTATATTATAGATGATAAACAAGAAAATACTAAATGTAGATCACCTATTATAAATATGATAATAAATCATATTAAAGAAAAATATATTATAGATAAAAATAGTATTATAAAAATTGTATTAAATTCAATTTCTGACAATAATATTTATATTAAAAAAGATAATAATACTATATTACATTATAAAAATAATAAACAACCAAATCAATTTATATTACTTGATATTAATAAGATTAATATTAATAATTTTATTAATTTTTGGAAACATCCATTAAAAGGGTTTTTTAATCAAAGATTAAAAATTTACTTACAAGATATATATCATACACAATTTCATATTGTGGACCCTTTTTTAGTAAATTATTTACAAGAATATTTAATAAATAAAAAAATATTTGATACATTTATAAAATATGATGATTTAAATTATTTATATAAATATTATTTAAATTGTAATATATTACCATATGGTAATTATGGTAATTTTTGGTGGTCAGAAAAAGTACAGAAAATTAGTATAATATTTTATCAATATTTTGATAAAAGTATTGTTAGTACAAAAATTTTTAATTTAAAATTAAATAATATTCAGTTATATGGTAAAATTAAATTAATTTTTAATCAAAATAATTTATTAAAATTTGTACCTAAAATTATAGATGTGAAAGATATTATGTCATTATGGATACAACATATAATTTTATGTGCACATGATAATAAATATAAAAAAGATGCACTAATTATAGGATTTAATAATACTAAATATCATTTAAAATATATTCCTTATAAACAAGCATGTTTATTATTAACAAAATATATTCAAGGTTATATTTCTGGTATGAATAATCCATTAATTCTGCCTATGAAAAGTTCTTGGATATGGATTAATTGTTGTTTTGATATACATACTAATAATATTAATTATGATAATAAAATACAACAACAAGCACAAAAATTATTTTTCTATTATTGGGAAAATTGTTATTTTGTTAAAGAAAATAGTGATCTTTATTTTAAAAAAATAAATTATATAATTGATAAACAAGAATTTTTAAATATTCAAAATTTAATTAAAAAATGGATGTTAGATATTTTATTTTTTAAAATAATATAAGCATTTAAAAATTATGATAAATTATAAATGTATAAAAGAATTTGATTTATTTATAAAAAAATTAACAGGTAAATATTTAATTGAAGCATCTGCTGGTACAGGTAAAACTTTTACAATAATTATTATATATTTACGTTTAATATTAGGTTTAATAACCTATAATAATTGTAATACACCACTAAAAATTGAACAAATTCTTGTTGTAACATTTACAGAAATATCTGTTAAACATTTAAGAAAAAGAATTAAAAATAGTATTTATTTATTACGTCAAGCATGCATAAATAATACAAGTGAAAATAATATTATAAATCTTTTAATAAAAGAAATTAAAAATTTAAATCAAGCTAAAACTTTATTATTACAAGCAGAATTAAATTTTCATAAAGCTTCTATTTTTACAATTCATTCATTTTGTCAAAAAATATTAAATATGTATCATTATAATATTTTTACAACAAATATTATTAATAATGAGTTTTATTTATTAAATGAAGCTATTATACAATTTTGGCATGATTATATTAATAAATTACCTGAATATATATCAATAATTATTTTTATATATTTTAGAACACCTCAACAAATACTACAAAGTATATTACCATTTATAAATCATTATTCCACATCTATAATAAAATATCATACAGATAATATAAATGTATGTAAGCAATATGATAATAATAAAAAAAATTTAATTATTATTAAAAAATATTGGATACAATATCATCAAGATATAATTATTATTATTAATAATAGTGATATTAATAAACATATGTATAATAAACGAAATATGCAAAAATGGATTAATATTGTTAATGTGTGGGCAAATAATAATATATATGATACTTATCCAACACAATTAAAAAAATTTTCTAGACAAATACTAATAAATAATAGTATAAAATATCCTCCTAAACATATTTTATTTAATAAAATAGATATATGTATTAAAAATATAATAAGTTTAAAAAATATAATTATATTACAAGCATTAAAATATGTTGTTAATTTTATACAAATTAAAAAAAAAAAAGACAATAAAATTAGTTTTAATGATTTATTAAATCTTTTATTAAAAAGGTTGAATAGTAAATTTGGTGTTAAAATTGCTCAAGACATTAGAAAAATATATCCTATTACTTTCATAGATGAATTTCAAGATACTAATACACAACAATATAATATTTTTAAAAAAATTTATAATAAATCTACTAATCCAATTATTTTTATTGGCGATCCTAAACAAGCAATTTATTCTTTTAGAGATGCTGATATTTTTACTTATATACAAGCTACTAAAGAAATTAAAAATTGTTATACATTAAAAAATAATTGGCGTTCATCTAGTACAATAGTTAAAAGTATTAATCAATTATTTTCTAATAGGTCACAAACCTTTGTTTTAAAAAATATTATTTTTAATCAAGCTACATATGTACAACATAAAATTAATTATAAATTTATATTTAATAATGATATACAACCTGGTATAAATTTATGGTTGGATTTATATGAAACAAATATAAATAAATTCAAACAAAGAATAGCATATATATGTGTTAGTAATATTTATAAATATTTAATAAGTAATAATAATTATTTTTTATATGGTACAAACAAGAAAATAGTTAATATTAATGATATTACTATACTAGTACGTAATAAATATGAAGCATATATTATTCAAAAAGAATTTATTAAATTTAATATTCCATCTATATATTTATCTAATACTATTAGTGTTTTTGAAACTATTGAAGCAAAAGAATTAATTATTTTATTAAAAACTATTATAAAACCAAGCAATAAATATTTAATTATAAAATTATTATCTAGTACATTATTTGAAATTAATTTAATATTTTTTGATTATCCAAATAAATATAAGCTCATTTTAAAAACTATGGAACAATTTTTTATATATAAAAAATTTTGGAATAAATATGGTTTTTTAAATATGTTAGAATATATGTTTTTAAATAAAAATATTTATGATAAACAAAATATATTATATTTTTTTAATAAAAAAAAAATTAAAAATATTTTACATATAGGAGAATTATTACAAAATTCTATAGATAATACTACTAATGTAGTACATGTAATACAATGGTTAAAAAAACAAATTACATATCCAAATAATCAAGATGAAAATCAACAAATTAGATTAGATAATCAAAAAAATCAAATAAAAATTATGACAATATATAAATCAAAAGGGTTGCAATTTCCTATTGTTTGGTTGCCATTTATTATTTGTAATTTTGTTGATTTAATACATGATCATGGTGTTATTTATCATAATCGTAGTAATTTTAATAAAATTATAAGTTTTAATAAAAATATAAATTATATAAAATATACATTAGAAGAATCATTATCCGAACATATAAGATTATTATATGTGTCTATTACTAGAGCTATTTTTCATTGTAGTATTGGTATAGCTAATCTTAAAAATCATTGTCAATATAAAAAATATTTTAATTATTTTAATGCTTTACATTATTTAATTAAAAATAAAAATAATAGCACTACAGAAGATTTAAAAAATAACGTCAATAAATTAATTACAGATGACATTAAAGTTATTATTAATGATAATGTAAAATTATTACAAACAAAAAATTATTATGTACAATATCAAACACTAAATAATTTAAATAATATTAATGATTATAAAGAATATAATATAAAATATAAAAATTTAGATATTATAAGTTATACAAAAATAAAAAAACAACAATTATATAATACAAATGATACAAAATATTTTTATAATTTTTATTTTATACAAAATAAAAAAAAATATATAAAAAAAACACAACATAATTTTCCTATAGGTAAAACAACTGGGTTATTAATACATTCTATTTTAGAAAAAATAAATTTTCAAAATCCAGTATCAAAATCATTTATTAAAAATGAATTAATTAAAAATAATATAAATATATCTTGGGATATTATGTTAACTAATTGGATTAATAATATTATTAATAAATCCTTAAGTTATACAAATATTATTCTTAAAAATATTAATAGTAAAAATAAACAAACAGAATTTGAATTCTATTTATCAATTAAAAATAATATTTCTAGTCAAAAATTTAATAATATTATTAAAAAATATGATAATATTTCATATTATCTTCCACTAATTAATTTTAATGAATTTCAAGGTTTTATACATGGTGTTATTGACTTAATATTTATATGGGAAGATAAATATTATATTATTGATTATAAATCACATTGGTTGGGATCAAATGTTTATAAATATAATATAAAAAATATGAAACAAAATATTTGTTATAATCGTTATGATATACAATATCAATTGTATACTGTTGCATTACATAAATATTTAAGTAGTAAAATTATTAATTATAATTATAATAAATATTTTGGTGCGATTATATATTTATATGTACGAGGTATAAATAAAAAAATAGATAATTATAATGGAATTTGGATAACTAAACCAAAATTTGAATTAATTCATGCATTAGAAAAATTATTTAATTAAATTAATAACATGTTTAATATATTAAATATTTTATATAAAAGTAAAATTTTTAAAGAAATTGATTTACAATTTGCTAATATTATGTCTGATATAACACAACCAGAATTAATATTAGCTATAGCTTATTTAAATAAAATGATGCGTAGAGGTCATGTTTGTTTGCCAATTAAAAAACTTAATTTAAATAAAATTTTTCATAATAAAAAAGTATTTTTAGAAAAATATACTAATATCATTAAATTAAATAGTATTGAAGATTGGGAAAAAAAATTATTATCATATCCACAAGTAAATACTGGGAAATATATAACACCATTTATTATATATAATAAATGTTTGTATATATATAAAATGTGGCAAGCAGAAAACATAATAGTAAAACATTTTATAAAAAATAAATTTAATAATACCATGATAAATATAGATAGTATAATACCTATACTAAATTTAATATTTAATGAACAAGATATAATACAAAAACAAATAGCCTTAATGTCAATAACTCATAGAATTAGTATTATTACAGGATCTCCTGGAACAGGTAAAACTAGTATTATATCTAAACTAATTTTATTTTTTATAAAATGTTTTACAAAATCATTTAAAATAAAAGTTGCAACACCTACTGGTAAAGCATCACATAGATTAACTGAATCATTATCTATTTTTTTTAACTCTATTGATATTATTCCTTTATTAAATAATCAAGAAAAAAATAATATTCCTAAAAATGCTGTTACTATACATAATTTATTAAAAATTAATATGTATAATCAAACAACAATTTTCAATAAAAAAAATCCTTTAAATGTAAACTTATTAATTATAGATGAAGCATCAATGATAGATTTACATTTAATGACCATTATTTTAGAAAGTTTATCTCATGATAGTTTTTTGATTTTATTAGGTGATAATTTTCAATTATCACCTATAGAACCTGGTTATGTATTTCAAGATTTATGTTATTTTATGAAATTTAGTAAAACTATAAAATATAATATATGGTTATCTACTATATTAAAAATATCATATGTATATCATAAATCTAGTATACAATATTATTTAAAAAATTGTATTTTCTCATTAAAAAATAATTATCGTTATAAAATTACATCAGGTATACATCAATTAGCTATATCAATAAAATATAATCAAAAACATATCATTAAAGATATATTATTAAATAATAAATATAATAATATTATATATAATAATATTTTAAATATTAAAGATTATGAATTTATGATAAAAAATTTAATTATTCAATTTAAAAATTATTTATATTTTTTAAAAAAAAATATTAAAAATATAGATTTTCATAATCTTTTTCAAGAATTAAAAAAATATCAAATATTATGTGTATTACAAAATGGATTATTTGGTACTAAAACTATTAATAATAGGTTAGAAACTGAATTTTTTAATCAAAATTTAATATTACATTATAATGCCTTTGAAACAGAATGGTATTTAGGTAGACCTATAATTATTAAACAAAATAATAATTTTTTAAATTTATTTAATGGAGACATAGGAATAACTATTTGGAATGATGAAAAAAAAAAATTTCAAATAATATTTCCATTAAATAATATTATAGATATAGTAAATTTACCACCATATGATATTGCTTATGCTATAACAGTACATAAATCACAAGGATCAGAATTTACAAATATTTCATTAATTTTACCTGATAAATTCTCACATTTACTTAATAAGGAATTAATTTATACAGCTGTTACTAGAACAAAAAATAAATTATATATTTATAGTCCTAATAATATATTATTTAAAGCTATAGAACATAATATTAAAAAATATTCTAATATAATTTATAAATTATTAATTTAAATAAAACATATATATTATATTTTAAGTTATTAAACGTTCTTTAATGCGTGCCGCTTTACCAGTTAATTTGCGTAAATAATATAATTTTGCTTTATGTACTTGTCCTGTTTTTTTAATAATAATAGAATCAATTATATAAGAATATAATGGAAAAACTCGTTCTATACCAATTCCATTAGAAATTTTTCTTACCGTAAAAGAAGAATTTAACCCTCTATTTCTTCTTGCAATAACAATACCTTCAAATAATTGAATTCTTTTTTTTGTACCTTCTACTACCCAAACTTTTACTATTAATGTATCACCTACTCTAAAATTAGGAATACTTATTTTTTTTATTTGTTCTTTTTCTATAAGACTTATAATATTCATTAACATATCTCTATAAAATTATTCATAATTTAAAAACTTTTTTTTAAAATTATTTAACAAATATATTTCTGTATCTGTTAGCTTTTTATTTTTTAATAAATCAGGTCTTTTTAACCATGTATTACCTAAAGAATGTTTTAATCTCCATTCTTTAATTTTTTTATGATTTCCTGACAGCAATATTGGAGGAATATCTTGTAAATATTTAATATTTTTTGGTCTTGTGTAATTAGGACAATCTAAAAATCCATTATTATAAAATGAATCTGTTCTATTAGATTGTATATTATTAAGAACTCCAGGTATTAATCTTGTAATTATATCAATAATAATCATAGCTGGTAATTCACCACCACTAAGAATATAATCACCAATAGAAACTTCTTCATCAATATAATGTTTTATTACACGTTCATCTATTCCTTTATATCTACCACATACTAAAATTATATCTTTTTTTAATAATGAATTAATATATGTAATATTAATAACTTTTCCTTGAGGCGATAAATAAATTGTTTGTATATTATTTAATTCTTTTTTTGCGGCACAAATTGCTTCTATTAAAGGTTCTGGCCTTAATATAATACCACCACCACCATATATAGCTTCATCTGTTCTATATTTTTTATACTTAGTAAAATCTTTAGGATTCCAAAAATTTAATTTTAATAATTTTTTTTTTATTCCCTGACGAATAATGCCATAATTTAAAATTGGTTCAAACATTTTAGGAAATAAACTAATTACACTTATTTTCATCATAATATTGCTGTATAAAAATCATTATGTTTCTAATTAATTTGTATAATATGATTATTTAAATCTACTTTTATAATAACTTGTTTTAAAATAAAAGGTATAGTTATAATTTTTTTTTTATTATATAATCTGACAATCATTACATCATTAGAACCTGTTGCAATTATATTTATAACTACACCAATTAATTGATTAAAGCTATTAATAATATTACATCCAATAATATCATACCAATAATATTCATTATTTTTTTTATATGTAATAATATCATTATATTTTATATATATATATTGATTAACTAAGTTAATATATTGATAATTAATATTATCTAGTTTTGTGATATAAAAATATTTTTTTTTTTTATATTGTTGAAAACTTATAAAATATTTTTCTTTGTTTGTATATAAAATAAATAAGTTTTTATATAAAAAAATATCATTTGTATTTTCTGTATATGAAAATAACTTAATCCATTTATGTATTCCATAAAACTTACCAAATTTACCTATAATTAATATTTTATTATTAAAATTAGTTTTTTTTTTATTCATAAAAAATTATTTTAATAAAGAATATATTCTTTTAGATAATATAGCACCTTTAGAAATCCAATAATCCATTCTTTTTTTATTAACTTTAGTTTTATTATGTATATTAAAAGGATGGAAAAAACCTAATTTTTCAATAAAACGACCATCTCTAGGATTTCTACTATCAGTTACAACTATTTTATAACAAGGTTTTTTTTTAATACCTTTTTTAGATAAACGAATTTTAAGCATGTATTTATATACCTGATTATTAAATTAATATTTATAATTATTTTGTAGAAAAAAAATTTGTTATATTATTTAACATAGATCTAATTTTATTATTATTTTTAATTTTTTTAGTCATTAATTTTATTTGATTATATTGTTTAAGAATATTATTAATATTATTTAAAGATATTCCAGACCCTAAAGCAATTCTTTTTTTTCTAGAAATATTTAAAATTTCAACATTTATTTTTTCTAAATGTGTCATAGAATCCATCATAATTTTAGTGTCTCTAATAGTTTGTTTCTTTACGTGAATAATATTCATTATAGGATGATGTAAATATTGTTGTTGATTAATTTTAAATTTATTTAGAATATTTATAATATTATTACTGCCAAATTTTTCAATTTGTTGTAGTTGTTCTAAAAAATCATATAAACTTAAAGATTTCCTCTTATTAATATTTTGAATAATTTGTTGATTTTTTATATCATTAAGTTTTTTTTTAATATCTTTAATAGATAAAAAATCTTGTTTCATACCTAATATTCTATTAGTAATTATTTTTGGGTCAAATATTTCTATCTTATTAATTTTTTCACCAGTACCTATAAATTTTATAGGTTTTTTAATAATATATTTAGCAGATAAAGCAGCACCACCCCTAGTATCACTATCAACTTTAGTTAAAAATATACCAGTAATAGGTACATATTGATTAAATTCCTGTGCACTAATTATAGCATCTTGGCCTGTCATAGCATCTATAACAAACAAATTTTCTATGGGTTTTAAAATATTATATATATTTTTAATTTCATTCATCATTACATTATCAATATGTAATCTTCCTGCAGTATCTATAATGAGTATATCATAAAAATTAATTTTAGCATGAAGTAATGCAAATTTTATGATTTGAAAAACTTTATTATGATGATTATTTTCATAAATATCAATTTTTATTTTATGTGCTAGAATTTTTAATTGTTCTCTTGCTGCAGGCCTATATATATCTACAGATGTTACTATAACCTTTTTTTTATATTTTTTTTTTAGAAAATATGCTAATTTAATTACACTAGTAGTTTTACCAGAACCTTGTAATCCCACTAACATAATTACAACAGGTGGTTGCGATGATAAATTAATATTTACACTTGTTGTACCCATTAATTTAATTAAACTTTTTTGTACTAACATTAAAAGTTCTTGTCCTGGAGTAAAACTATTATTGATTTTTTTACCAATAGCTTGACTTTTTATATCTTGTAAAATAATTTTAATGATTTTAATTGACACATCAGCTTCTAATAAACTTGTATAAACTTCATCAAGAGTATTTTGAATATTAGTTTCTGTCAATCTTCCATAATTTCTAATTTTAGAAAATATTTTATATAATTTTTGACTTAAATTTTCAAACATTTATATTACCGTATAATTTAAAAAAAATATTTAATAATATATAATTTATATATTTTATTCTTTATTTTAATTTTTCAATAATATATGATTATATTATTCGTTTTAATAAACTATTTTAATATAAATACATTATATGTTTTACATCTTAATATATTATATATAATTTTTAAAAAAATAAAATGATAAATAACAATGAATTAGAATTAATTATTAATAAAAAATTACAAATACTTAAAATAGATGATTATACAATTAATGGATTACAAGTAGAAGGTAAAAAAAGTATAAAAAGAATTATTACTGGTGTAAGTATATGTCAAAAATTATTACAATCTGCTATACAATATAAAGCAGATGCTATTATTGTACATCATGGTTTATTTTGGCAAAATGATAATTTATCTATTAAGGGTATAAAAAAAAAAAGATTAAATATATTATTAAATAATAATATTAATCTATATGCTTGGCATCTTCCTTTAGATATCCATCCTACTTTAGGTAATAATATTTATTTATCTAAAATATTAAATATAAATGTTCATGGCAATATTAATCCTTTTGTATTTTATGGTAGTTTTACACAAAATATAACAATACAAGAACTTATAAAAAATATTACACAAAAACTAAATCGTATACCATTACATTTAGGACCTAATATAAATAATCAAATTAAAAATATTGCATGGTGTAGTGGTGCTGGTCAAAAATTTTTTGAAGAAGCAATATTTTTTGGCATTGATGTTTTTATTACAGGAGAAGTTTCTGAAATGAATTTTCATCTTGCTAAAGAATATAAAGTACATTTTATATCAGCAGGTCATCATGCTACAGAAAGAGGAGGCATAATAATGTTAAGTGATTGGTTAAAATACAAATATAATTTAGATGTTTATTTTCTTGATATAAACAACCCTGTCTAAATTAATAAATATTTATATTTTTAAATTATATCATCATTATAAAGGAATTATTTTGAATAAAAAGTTAAATCTTTTGTCATTAACAGCATTAGTTATAAGTTCTATGTTAGGTGCTGGAGTATTTAGTTTACCACAAAATATGGCAGTTGTTGCTAGCCCAATAGCTTTAATTATTGGTTGGATTATTACTGGTATAGGAATTATTTTTTTATCAACATCAATGTTATTATTACATAAGTTAAAACCTAATCTTACTGGAGGTATATTTGCATATGCAAGAGATGGTTTTGGTGAATTAATAGGATTTTGTTCTGCATGGGGGTATTGGCTATGTGCTGTTATAGCTAATGTTTCTTATTTAGTAATTGTTTGTTCTGCATTAAGTTTTTTTACTGATAATTCTAAACATATTATTTTTGGTAATGGTAATACATGGCAAGCATTATTATTTTCTTCTTTATTATTATGGTTAATTCATTTTTTATTATTACAAGGTACACAAACTGCTTCTATTATTAATATTATTGCTACATTTGGAAAATTATTTCCTTTAACAATATTTATTATTTTAGCTATTATATCTTTTAATTTTAAACAATTTAATTTTGATTTAATTGGTCAAACATTAGATACATCATTATTAATCCAAGTTAAAAATACTATGTTAATAACATTATGGGTATTTATTGGTGTTGAAGGAGCAATTATATTATCATCTAAAGCTAAGAATAAAAATGATGTTAAAAAAGCTACATTACTAGCTGTAATAATTGCATTATGTATCTATTTATCAGTAACTTTATTATCTTTTGGTATTATGAAACGTATAGATTTATCTAGTATGAGAAATCCTTCTATGGCAGGATTAATGCAAATTTTTATTGGTAGTTGGGGAAATATTTTTATTGCATTAGGATTGATTATATCTGTTTGTGGTGCTTATTTGAGTTGGACTATTATGGCTGCAGAAGTACCTTGGATAGCTGCGAAAAATAATATGTTTCCTAAATGTTTATCTAAACAAAATATGTATCATACACCTGTTAATGCTTTATGGTTAACCAGTAGTAGTATGCAAATATTTTTAATATTCATTTGGTTAACTGCTATAGATTATAATTATTTATTAACATTAGCATCAGAAATGATATTAGTTCCATATTTTTTAGTAGGAGCTTATTTATTAAAAATATCTTTACAAAATAAAATCAGTATAACTAATATTTTTATTGGTTTAGGATCTTGTATTTATGGATTATGGTTATTATATGCTGCAGGATTTATACATTTATTATTATCTTTAATTTTATATATTCCTGGATTAATATTATTATTATTAACTAAAATATATAATCCTACAATATTAATTTTTAACCAAAAAGAAAAAATAATTTTTATTATTTTATTATTTGGATCGTTATTAGCTTTATATTTAGTAATAAAATAAATTTTTTTATATAAAAAATATTTTTTTATGTATTTATATGACTGTTATATAAAACAGTCATATAAAAATAATATTTAAATTATAATTTAAAATTATTAAAATCTTTAATATTTACTGTTGAATCAATTTGTCCAACTAAATAAGAGCTTACCTCAACTTCTTGTGGTGCCATTTGTACGTTATCTGATATTAACCATGAATCCATCCATGGGATAGGATTTTTTAATATTTTAAATGGCGTTCCTAACCCTACATTATTCATCCTAATATTTGTAATATATTCAATATATTGACATAATATATTTTTGTTTAATCCAATAATAGAACCATTTTGAAATAAATAATTTGCCCATTGTTGTTCTTGTTGTACTGCGTTTAAAAATAATTGATAACATTGATCTTGACATTCTATAGCTATTTTAGCCATATCTTTATCTTCAATACCTTTTTGCATAATATTTAAAATATATTGTGTGCCTATCAAATGTAAATATTCATCTCTTGCTATAAATCTAATAATTTTAGCATTTCCTTCCATAAGTTCTCTTTCTGCGAATGCAAAAGAACAAGCAAAACTAACATAAAATCTTATGGCTTCTAAAATATTAACATTCATTAAACATAGATATAATTTCTTTTTTAATTCATATAAATTTACAACAATTTTTTTATTATTAACATAATGAATTCCTTCACCAAATATATGCCAATAATATGTTGCATTAATTAATTCATCATAATATTTGATTATATCTTGTGTTCTTAAAATAATATTTTTATTTGTTATAATATCATCAAAAATTAAAGATGGTTCATTAATAATATTACGAATTATATGAGTATATGAACGAGAATGAATGGTTTCAAAAAAAGACCACGTTTCTATCCATGTTTCTAACTCCGGTATAGAAATTAAAGGTAATAATGCAATATTAGGACTACGTCCTTGAATAGAATCTAATAAAGTTTGATATTTCAAATTACTAATAAATATGTGTTGTTCATGTTTTGGTAATTTTTGATAGTGAATTCTATCACAAGATATATCTATTTCTTCTGGACGCCAAAAAAAGCTTAATTGTTTTTCAATTAAGTGTTCAAAAATATGATGTTTTTGTTGATCAAAACGAGATATATTTACGTTTTGTCCAAAAAACATTGGTTCTTTTAATTGATTATTTTTTTTATGAGAAAAAGTAGTATAACTCATTTTATTATCCAAATTTTAATAATTATTCTTTTATTATGAATTAAATAGTACAAGAATCATCTGTACAATGACTATTTTTTTGGAATAGAATATTTTGATCTTTTATATTTTGAGCACCATCGCGAGTATTTTGATAATATAAAGTTTTAATACCTAATTTATAAGCTATTAAAATATCTTTTAAAAGTTGTTGTACAGGAATTTTATCATATTTAAAACGTTTAGGATCATAATTTAAATTTGTTGAAATAGATTGATCAATAAATTTTTGCATTAAACCTACAAGTTGTAGATAACCATAATTATGAGGAATATCCCATAATAATTCATATTTGTCTTTTAATAAATCAAATTCTGGTACTATTTGTTTTAAAATACCATTTTTTGATGTTTTTATACTCATAAAACCTCTAGGCGGTTCAATACCATTAGTAGCATTAGATATTTGTGAAGATGTTTCAGATGGCATTAATGCTGATAATGTTGAATTACGTAATCCATATTTTTTAATATTTTTTCTTAATTTCTCCCAATTATAATGTAAACATTCTGTATGTAAATTATCAACTGATTTTTTATAATGATCAATTGGCAATATACCATGATAATAATTTGTTTCCTTAAATAAAGGACATGGTCCTTCTTGCTTAGCAAGATTATTAGATGCTTTCAACAAGAAATATTGTATAGCTTCAAAAGTTTTATGAGTTAAATTATTAGCACTATAATCTGAATATTTAACATTATTTTTAGCTAAATAGTAAGCAAAATTAATAACACCAATTCCTAATGATCTACGCCCTAGTGCTGATTTTTTAGCTGCTGGTAATAAATAAGATTGATAATCTAATAAACAATTTAAAGCTCTTACGATTAAATCAGATAAACTTTGTAATTCATTTAAATCTTTAATACTACCTAAATTAAATGCCGCTAATGTACATAAACCAATTTCACCTTCAGGATCATTAACATTATTTAATATTTTTGTAGGTAAAGTAACTTCTAAACATAAATTAGATTGTTTTATAGGTGCTATTTTAGCATTAAACGCTGAATGAGTATTACAATGATCGACATTTTGTATATAAATTCTACCTGTAGATGTTCTTTCTTGCATCATTAATGTAAATAAATTTATAGCACTAATATTTTTTTTCCTAATATTTTTTTTATTTTCATAATATTTATATAATGTAGCAAATGTATGTTGATCTTTAAAAAATGCCTCATATAAATCAGGAACATCTGATGGACTAAATAATGTAATATTATCACCATTAATTAAACGTTGGTATAATAATTTATTAATTTGTACTCCATAATCAATATGTCTAATTCTATTAGAATCTATCCCTCTATTATTTTTTAATACTAATAAATTCATAATTTCAAAATGCCATAATGGATAAAATAAAGTCCCTGCTCCACCTCTTACTCCACCTTGTGAACAAGATTTGATTGCAGTCTGAAAATGTTTAAAAAATGGTATACATCCAGTATGATATGCTTCACCATTTCTTATAGGACTGCCTACAGCACGAATACGTCCAGCATTAATGCCTATACCTGCTTTTTGTGAAACATATTTCATAATAACACTAGCAGTTGCATTAATAGAATCAATACTATCATCACATTCAATTAAAATACATGAACTAAATTGTTTAGTTGGTGTTCTCACACCTGACATAATTGGGGTAGGTAAAGAAATTTTAAATGTTGAAATAGCATTATAAAATTTTTTTATATAATACATTCTTATATTAGTATTATATTTTGCAAATAAATAAGCAGATATCAAAATATAAAGAAATTGCGCACTTTCATAAATTTGTCCTGTAACACGATCTTGTAATAAATATTTACCTTCTAATTGTTTAGCAGCAGCATATGAAAATAACATATCACGATTATGATCTAATATATCATTCATATATTGGAATTCTTCTTTTGAATAATATTTTAATATTATTGGATCATATTTATTTAATTTAATAATATTTTTAACATGATTATATAAATTTGGCGGTACAAATTGTCCATATGCCTTCTTTCTTAAATTAAAAATTACTAATCTAGCAGCTATATATTGATAATTAGGATATTTTTCTGAAATTAAATCTGCTGTAATTTTTATTAAAATATCATGTATAATAGTAGTACTAATATTATTATAAATATGTAGATGTAATTTATTTATTATTTTTTTTATAGATATATTGTTTAAATTTTGTGACGCATATGATAATACTATATATATTTTTTGTAAATTTAGTATTTCATTATTACCATTTTTTTTTATAACGAATATAGTTTTATTCATATTAGAACCTTAAAATATATTAAATTAATTATACATATAGCAAAATACTAAAATTTTAAAATATGAAATAGTATGTTAATTTAGATTAAAAAATAATTATATAAAAAAACAATATATATTAATGTATATATTATTTATTTTTTTTTAATATTTAAAATTAATAATTATGATTATATTATGAGATTTTATAATGTTTAATAAATCAAATAAATATATTATTTATTTAAAATATTATTTTTATTATATATATAATATTTTTTGATATAAAATAATATATTTTATTCTTTTTAGTTATATACAATTATACCAATAAGTTTTATTAATAAAATAATTAATATGTTCTCAATATATTATTATGTATAATTTATATTGATAGTTTTATTTATAATAATAAATAATGAAAATATATAATAATATATATTTATTATTTATATCTATTTTTTAATATATATATTAATAATATAGTGATATCAGAATTTGTAATTCCCGCAATTCTAGAAGCTTGTCCTATAGTATAGGGTTTATATAAATTAAATTTATCAATAGCTTCATTAGATAACCCTTTAATAATATTAAATTTTAAATTAATAGGAATTAATGTTTTTTCATATTTTTTTTGTTTTTCTATATGTTCTGTTTGTCTTTTAATATATCCTTCATATTTTATTTCAGTTTCAATATATGTGGTAATTTCTTTATTATGTAATCCTGGACTAAAAGTGTCTAATTTAATTAAATCATCATAATATATTTCTGTACGTTTTAATAAATCAATGCCATTCATATTTTTTTTTAAAGGATTATTTAATAAATAATTTAATTGTTTATTGATATTAATATCTTTATAAGAAACATAAAGATTTTTTAATCTTTGTTTTTCTTTTTCTATGTTTTCTATTTTTTTATTAAATATTATCCATCTTTCATTATTGACTAAACCTAATTTATAGCCAATTTCTGTTAAACGCATATCAGCATTATCTTCTCGTAAAATTAATCTATATTCAGCACGAGAAGTAAACATACGATATGGTTCTGTAGTACCCAAAGTACATAAATCATCTATTAATACACCTATATATGCTTGGTTTCTTAAAGGGAACCAAGTAGATTTATCATCTATTATTAGAGATGCATTTAATCCAGCTAATAATCCTTGTGATGCAGCTTCTTCATAACCTGTTGTACCATTTATTTGTCCTGCTAAAAATAATCTTTGTATATATTTACTTTCCATCGTAGGTTTAAGATCTTTAGGATCATAGAAATTATATTCTACAGCATATCCTGGACGTGTTATTTGTGCATTTTCTAATCCCTTAATAGATCTTAAAATTAATAATTGTATATTAAAAGGCAAACTAGTAGAAATACCATTTGGATATATTTCATTACTATATAATCCTTCAGGTTCTAAAAAAATTTGATGTTTATTTTTATTAGGAAATCTTATTATTTTATCTTCAATAGATGGACAATATCTTGGACCTTTGCTTGTTAATATTCCATTATATAGAGGACTATTATTAATATTATCTAATATAATTTGATGTGTGTTATGATTAGTATAAGTAATATGGCATGGTAATTGTTTAGGATGTTGTTTATTATTTCCTATAAAAGAAAAATGTGGCAAAGGATTATCACTATGTTGACTTTCTAATTGAGAAAAATTAATACTATTTTTATTAATACGTGGTGGTGTACCTGTTTTTAATCTACCTGTTTTTAAAGGTAAATCTTGTAAAAAATGTGCTAACTTTATAGAAGATAAATCATTAATTCTACCACCTGCGAATTTATTATCTAAACCTATATAAATTAATCCATTTAAAAATGTACCATTAGTTAAAATAATAGCATTTGCATAAAATATATCATTATTTTTTGTAATAACACCTTGTACAACATATTTCTTTATTATTAATTTTGTTACTTCTTGTTGTAAAATAGATAAAAATTCTTTTTTTTCTAAAGTATATTTAATATTACGACGATATAATTCACGATCAGCTTGTGCTCTAGTTGCTCTAACTGCAGGTCCTTTACTATTATTTAGTATCTTAAAATGAATTCCTGAATGATCAATAGCAGTACCCATTAAACCATTTAGAGCATCTATTTCTTTTACTAAATGTCCCTTGCCTATCCCGCCAATTGCAGGATTACAAGACATCTGTCCTATAGTATCTATATTATTTGTAATTAATAAAGTTTTTTTTTTCATTTGAGTGCTAGCAATAGCGGCTTCAGTACCAGCATGACCACCACCTACAATTATAATATCAAATCTATTTATGTTAGACATATATTAATATCCTACATGAGTTTTATATATTAATAAATTAAATAGGATCGATATCAATCATAAATTTAATTTTATTAGAGTTTTTAATATTTTTTATAAAGTATAAAATATTATTTTTAATATATTTTATTTGTTTATTACAAGTATATTGTAATATTATTTGTGTGCGAAATATTAGTTGTGTTTTATTAATTATAAATTCTAAAGGATCAATTATAGAAATATTTTTATCATTTTTAATTATTGATATAATTTTTATTTTTAAAATAGATAAAAATTCTAATAATATATGTTTTTTTACAGATTCAAATATTAACAATATATGCCTACTAAATGGTGGCAAAATTAATTTTTTTCTTTCACACAAAATCATATTTACTAAATCATTATATTTATCTGTACTATTAATAATAGTATCAAAAAAAGGATGTTGTATATAACAAGTTTGTAATATTACAACTTTTTTTTTATTTTTTTCAAAATGATTATTTAATATATTAAAAAAATTTTGAAAAAAATATTCTGTGGTACGAAAATTATTAGAAAAAAAAATATAATCTGTATTAAAAAATACAATTAATGTATTATTTAAAAAAGTAAAATATTTTTTATATAATATTTTTGATGTAATTACAATTATTGGTTTATCATAAATATATAATGATAATGTATTTAATGAATAACTTTTATTAATTAATAATATAGGAATATTAAAAAATATTTTTTGTAAAAATTCTTTAAGTTGTTCTGTGCCTATACCAAGAGGAATAAAATTATTAGATTTACAATGCTGACATATTTTAAACATATTTATTATAGTATTACAATATTTACAATATAATTGACGATTTTTTTTATAAAAAATATAATTTTTATTACATTTAAAACATTTTATACATTTTTTACAAGTATTACATAAAATAGCTTGTGCATATCCTGTGTTTTTACAATATACTATAACTTGTCCTTGATTTTTAATATGTATATTAATATTTTGTATGAGTTTTGGTGATATACCACATTTTAATAATTGATTATTTGTATTAATAATTTTGAAATAAAAATTATTATATATATATTTGTCAGATGTTATATGTAAAAATTTATATTTATCTATATTAATATTATATAATGTTTCTAAACATAAAGTTTTTGAATTTAATATAATTGGGATATTTTCTATTTTAGCACGTAAAATAGCTATTTTTTTTGTATTATATCTTAATCCATATTTTTTTTTATATGTATAATCATGCTCTTCATTAATAATAATTAATCCTAAATTATTAAATGACATAAAGATAGATTGTTGGTTACCTATAATTATTAATATTTTACCTGTTTTAATATTATTACTTAATAAAAATTTTTGTTTTACAGATAAATTTGAACATAATAAACATATAGGTACATTAAATGTATTTGTAAAATATTTATATATATAATATATATAATATTGTTGTGATGTTATTACTAATATCTGTTTATTATTTAGTAAAATATTATTTATAAGATATAAATATATATTCATTTCATTAAAAAAAACGAAACTACTATTTGATACCCATATATTAAATATATTTATGGGTATATTAATACTATAATTAATAATATTTTTATTAATTAGATTTGTATGTAAATTAATAGTCCTATCTTTTATTTTATTTAATATATAAAAAATTTTTTTTTTTAAATTAAATATTATATTTTTATTTAAATCATAATAATAAATATTATTTACTAAAACACCATATTTTTTTAATATTTTAAATTTTTGAATATTAATTTTAGGTGTTAATGATTTAACATATTTAATATTAATATTATTATTTATATTATAATATTTATTTTGTTTATTTATAATTAACATCTTAAATAAAATAACACCAATAGGACATAAATAATATTTTGATATTTTATTTGCAATATTCCATAATATATTATTAAATTGTGATTGATTATCTAATGTTTTATATAAAAATTTTAATTTTTTTATTTTTATATTTGTACTATTTGTAATATTGATTACTATACCTATATGTTTATTATTTTTAATAGGTGCAATAACTCTATAACCAATATTTACAATCATATATTTTGGTAATAAATAATCATAAGGTTCATATAAAAAAATATTATTAAAAACAACTTGTGCAATTCTCATAATTAATATTTATTATTTAATATGTAAACGAATTATTCTTGTAATTGAAATTACAATTTTATATAATTACTTTATTTATTTTTTAGTAATATAATATATTAAGGATTTATTATGAAAACAGGTATTCATCCCAATTATAATTGTATTACAGCAAAATGTTCTTGTGGGAATATTATTTATACTAAATCAACTTTACAAAATAATAAAGAATTAAATTTAGATGTTTGTAATCTTTGCCATCCTTTTTATACAGGCACACAAAAAATTATTGATACTAAAGGACGTGTTGAACGTTTTAAAAAGAAATTTAAAAATATAAAATTTTAGGGTAAATATTATTTTCTAAATAATCAATAATGTTATAAAAAAAATAACATTATTGATTAAATACTATGTTATATAATTATAATAATTTATATATTTATTTAATTTTTTTTTCTTTATATAAAACATGTTTTCTAATAATGGGATCAAATTTTTTAATTTCTATTATTTTTGTATTATTTTTTTTATTTTTAGTAGTAGTATAAAAATGTCCAGTATTTGCCGTAGAAACTAATTTAATTATATTACGAGAATGTTTAGCCATAAAATAATTTTAATATCCTAATTTTAATAATTGAAATTATATTGATAAAATATGTTCTATACCTTTTTTATTAATTAATCTTATACCTTTTGTAGATATGCGTAATTTAATAAATTTGTTTTGTTTTTTTACCCAAAATTTATGATAATGTAAATTAGGTATAAACTTTCTTTTAGTAGCATTCATAGCATGAGAACGATTATTACCTTTTATAGTTTTTTTCCCTGTTATTTGACATATTTTAGACATTTATATTTCCTTAATTAATATTTTATTATAAAATATTTTATAATAAATAATATATGCATTTATTATACAAATAATTATTAATTTTTAATTTTGTGAGATAATTACCATAGCAGGTCTTAATAATCTGCCATTTAACATATAACCTTTTTGTAAAACTTCTATAATGTAATTGTCTTGTATTGTATCAGATTTAACAACAGACATAGCTTGATGTTGTAAAGGATTAAAAGGTATATTAATTTTATCAATAATTTCTACACCAAATTTTTTAATCGTATTAATAAATGATTTTAAGGTTAAATTAATACCTTCTACAATTGAATTAAAATTATCATTATTTTTTTCTAAAATTATTGCACGTTCTAAATTATCAATTACTGGTAATAGTTCTGTAATAATTTTTTCTAAAGAAAATTTATAAGTATTTTCTATGTCTAAAGCAGATCTTTTCCTAATATTTTCTATTTCAGCTTGATTACTTAATTTAATATTCCATATAGTTTTTTCATATTTTTGAATATTATCTTTTAATAATAAATTTTCAGATTGTAATTGATCGTTTTCACTCTTTAAAACTTGTATTTCATTATTTTGTAAAACATTTTTTTTTTTATCTTTATGATTTTTTTTATTTTTTATATCTATATTTTCATGTTCATTATCATGTTCATGTTGTTTTGTATTTGTTATTGTTTCATCTTGGATATTTTTCATGTTATTCATTTAAATAACCTCATTAATAATATAAAATATTTATTATATGTTTTTATAATTAATATAATATAAAAAAATACAAATAAATGTAAAAATAAATAATTATAAATTATAAAAAATACTTTAAATTAATATAATTTTATATTAAACTATAATTATTTTATTATATGTATTTATTATTTGAAATTAATTTTCAAATATATAATATTTGTATATTATAGACTTATATTAATAAAAATGAAAAAAAAAAATATATTGTTTTAAATAAAAAAATTTATCATAATTTTTTTATACAAAAAAATATAGAGGCTGGGATAATTTTACAAGGATGGGAGGTAAAATCATTACGATTAGGAAATGTTACTATTAATAATAGTTATGTAAATATATTACCTAATGGTAAAATATATCTGCTTAATACCAAAATAACACCATTAATTACGCATTGTAGTCATGTAAAATATATATGTGATAGAAATAAGGAATTACTTTTACATAAAAAAGAAATTGAATTTTTACAAACTTATATAAAAAATAAAAGTTTTACTATTGTAGTTATAGGTTTATATTGGAAAAAATCTTTTTGTAAAGCAAATATAGCTATTGCTAAAGGAAAGAAAAATTTTGATAAAAGAAATTTATTAAAATTAAAAGAATGGAATATTAATAAATTACGTATAAAAAAATATAAATAATTTTATTTTGGGGCTGATTTTGGATTCGACAAAATTATGAAACTTGAAGAGCATGTCAAGGTAATACGGTAGGCCTTGTAAAAAAACCGTATAATAATAAATGCAAAAAACAACAATTACGCTTTAGCAGCTTAAAACACTGAAGGCGTCTTGTATTTTATTATTTGCTCTTTGATATAAAATACAAGTCATAACAAAAGAGATCGCATATAATAAGTCTAATATTATATGTTAAATTATTAATAGACTTAGGTAATATTATAACTTTGTTCATCAGTTAATATTATTGAATTATTAGTATGAAACTAAACATGTAGTTGCTAATAGTGTAGTATTTTTGGACGGGGGTTCGAATCCCCCCAGCTCCATAAATAATTTTTTTATTATTTTTTAATAAAATAATTAATTGATATTATATATCATATTATATTTGGTTTTTATTATGTATTCTTCTTTGTTTTTCTTTTAAAAATTGTTTGCGAAATCTAATGGATGTAGGTGTAATTTCTATTAATTCATCGTCATTAATAAAATCTATAGCATATTCAAGAGATATGTTTTTATTAGGTACTAAAATAATAGCATTATCACTACCAGAAGCTCTCATATTTGTTAATTTTTTATTTTGTAAACAATTTACTGTAAGATCATTAGATTTATTATGTATGCCTACAATTTGTCCTTCATAAATTTTTTCTCCTGGTTTTATAAATAATATACCTCTAGATTGTAAATGTGATAAAGCAAATGATACTGCATAACCTGTACTGTTAGAAATGAGTACTCCATTATTTCTTTTATTTATAAAACCATTATTTTTTTTACTATAATGACTAAAGAATGAATTCATAATACCTGTACCAGCAGTTATATTCATAAATTCTGTTCTAAAACCAATTAATGCTCTACTAGATATGATACATTCAATAATAATTCTATTATTGGTTTTACTTAATAAAATATTATTAATAATAGCTTTTTTATTACTTATATATTCTATAATTTTTCCTTTTTTATTAGATTGAAAATCTAAAATTAATATTTCAAAAGGTTCATGTTTTTCATTATTTATTATACATTCTATAATTTTAGGTTTAGATATAGCAAATTCATAACCTTCTCTACGCATGTTTTCAATTAACAGAGATAAATGTAATGTTCCTCTACCAGATACACAAAAAATATTATCATTTGTTGATTTTACTTTTAATGATATATTATATAAACATTCTTTAGTTAATCTATTCAATATTTTTGTAGATGTTACATATTGTCCTTCTTGACCAGCAAATGGCGAATTATTAACATGAAATAATATATTAATTTTAGGAGGATCAATTTTCAATGCAGGTAAAGCTTCATAATAATTATTATTACATATAGTATCAGAAATATGAATATCATGTAAATTTGTTCCTGCAATACCAATTATATTACCTGCATAAGCACAATCTAAATATTGTTCTTTAAGTCCTATATTTTGTATTAAATATAATATTTTTATTTTTATATTTTTTTTATTTTTATCAACTGTAGTTACAAAATCATTAATATTTATATGACCTCTTTTAATTAATCCAAAACAGACATTACCTAAATATTTATCATATTTAATTTGTGAAACTTGCATTTGAAAAGGACCGTGTATATTTACATTAGGATGAGGTGTATATTTTATAATACTATTAAATACAGCATCCATATTTTTTTCTATTAAATTTGTTTTATATCCAGATGTACCATTAATGGCAGAAGTATATATAATAGGAAAATCTAATTGTATATCTGAAGCATTTAACTCGATAAATAAATCAAATATTTGATTTATTACCCAGTCAATTCTATTTGGTTTTCTATCAATTTTATTTATAATTATAATAGGTTTTAAATTATATTCAAAAGATTTTTGTGTCACAAATCTAGTTTGTGGCATAGGTCCTTCTATAGCATCAACAACTAATAATACAGAATCCACCATTGATAATATTCTTTCAACTTCTGCACTTAAATCTGTATGCCCAGGGGTATCAATAATATTAATTTGATAATCATTCCAAAAAATAGTAGTTTGTTTAGAAAAAATAGTTATTCCTTTTTCTTTTTCTAAGTAATTAGTATCCATTAGTCTTTGTTGATGTTTATAATTTATAATTTTTTTATTATTATATGAATCAGATTGTTCTAATAATTTATCTAATAAAGTGGTTTTACCATGATCAACATGTGCTATAATAGCTATATTACGTATTTTTTGCATAAATTTTTCTCAATATAAATATTTATTATATATTTTATAATTTTATTTAAAGTAAAATAACTTGTTAAATTTTATAAAAATACTATGTCCATAAAAAATTTTAATAATATTAATTACTCTTATAGTATTACTAATATACATGAATTACATTATGATATTTACAATGAGATTATTTTAATAGGTTATTCTAATGTAGGTAAATCAACTATTATTAATACTTTATCAAATAAAAATATATCTAGAATTAGTAAATTACCAGGAAACACAAAAAAAATAAATATTTTTTGTAATAAACATTTATGTTTTTTAGATATGCCTGGTTATGGATATAATAAATTTAAAAAACATATATCATACCATTATTTTAATTTTTTAAAAAAATATCTTATACATAGAAATTCTTTAAAAGGAATATTATTATTAGTTGATATTCGACGACTATTAAAAGAAATTGATATTATTCTTTTAAAAAAAATATTATTTTATAATAAGCCAGTATTATTAATACTAAATAAATCTGATAAATTATCCTTAAATAATATAAAAAAACAGACTTTTTTATTAAAACAACAAATTATTAAGTTAACTAATATTAATAATTATTATATGAATATTTTAGTATTTTCTTCTATAAAAAAAAATAATATCAAGATATTAAAAAACACTATTAATGGTTGGTTGTAGTTTATGTAATAATTATTAAACATTATGAATTTTTAATATTAATTAAAAATTTTTTTTCTAAATAAATATTAGTATTGATTTTAGTTAATTGATGATAAAAAAATACTTTTTTTTTATATTTCATTAATTGAATATGTATGTTTTTTTTTCTAGGAATAAATATTTGATCTATATTTTTATAAATAGAAATTAAATTGCCAAAATTATTAAGTAATAATTGTGCTGTTTTGATACCTATGCCAGGAATTCCAGGTATATTATCTGTATAATCACCAGATAATGCTAATAAATCACTAATTAATTGTGGATATACACCATACTTATGATAAACATCTTCGGATTTTAATATTTTAAAAGTTATAGGATTGAGTAAAAAAATATAATTAGATACTAATTGTGCAAAATCTTTATCTAAACTTACAATAAAAACTAAAAAATTATATTTTATATATGTTAATGCTAAAGTACCAATAATATCATCTGCTTCTACATTTTTTATAGATATAACTTGATAGCCCATATATTGAATAATTTTATATAATTTTTGTTTTTGTATAATAAGATTATTAGGCATTTTTTTTCTTTGTTGTTTATATTGATTAAATATTTTTTTTCTAAAAGAATTGCCTGGCGAATCAAAAATAACAACAATATTACTATTAACATATAAATTAATAATTTTTTTAAATATACTAATAAAACCGTATATTGCATTCATAGGATGACCTTGTTTATTAAATAAACAAGGTAATGCATAATAAGCACGATATAATAATAAAGATCCATCTATTAAAATTAGATTATTATTCATATATTTTATATACAACTTTTACATAAAAATATTATATATTAATATTTTTATATGTATAAGATTTATTAATTAATTTTAAAATATTTGCCAAACAATTTTTTTTACAATTATTTAATATATTATTCATACTAATTATATTTGTATTAATAACAAAAGCAGGCAAATTAGATATTTTATAATGTTCAATTAATTTATCTTGCTGCATAAATAATCCTTTAATTAAAAAACTATCCCAAGCAGCATCATATTGTTGTTCATTTATATTAGTAGCAGCATTAATAAATGCTTTTTTCATTGTTGGATAATCATAAATAGTATTATTTTGAATACCTTCAAATAATGGTTGTATAACCTGATCTTCAACATTTAATGCTTGTGCAATAACCCAATTATAACTTGCTAACATATTTAATTCTGAATTTGTTGTACTAACATGATATTTAGTAATGATATATTTACTACTAATACTTTTTTTATTATTAGTAATAATAAAAAATTTATAACAACGTGGGCATAAAAATGAAAAAAATTCTATTATATGTTTTTTGTGTGTAACATGTTGTTGAGAAACATTATTAATATTTTGATTAATACTAGCTTGTATACAATTAGGTATTAAAGTAGTAATAAACAATATTATTAATAATACATTTTTTTTGATATTCATAATGTGTATAACTCTATAATAATGTAAGTAATATTATTTATATGTAATATTAATTATTTTACAAAAAATTTAATAAATAATTTAAATACAATTTTTAAGTATTCTATACTATTTATAGTAATAAATATAATAATTAATATTATGATTATTATTGTATTATAAAAAAATAATTTTTTCTATATTAAAAATTATTTTATATAATTTAATATGATATTTTTTTTAAAAAATCTAATACATTTTGTATATCTTTAGGTAACTTAGAATATAAAGTCAATATATTATTAAAAACAGGATGTCTAAATTTTAAATAACATGCATGTAATGCTTGACGATTAATTAAATCAAATAACATATTATTTGATATATTTAATTGTTTATATAAAGGATCACCTATAATGCCATGTTTTATATAAGATAGATGAGTGCGAATTTGATGTGTTCTACCAGTATATAATTGTACTCTTAGATATGTGTATTTAACAAAATGTTTTTTTACAAATAATTTAGTAATAGATTCTTTGCCTGTAGAATGAATAATCATTTTAATTATATTATTAAAATATACTTTTTTTATAGGTAAATTAATAATTTGATCATTTTTTATAATACCATATACAATAGTTTCATATTCTCGAATAATTTTATGTTTTTTTAATAAATTTTTTAGATATATATATGTTAACATATCTTTAGCTACTAACATTAATCCTGTAGTATCTTTATCTAATCTATGTATAATACCAGCTCTTGGCAAATCTCTTAAAAAATGATAATTATATAATAATGCATTAAATATTGTATTATCTCTATTTTTGTTGCCAGGATGTACAACAATATTTATAGATTTATCTATTACTAATAAATAAGCATCTTCATAAATAATTTTTAATGGAAGATATTGTGCTTTCCATATGGTATTATTATTATTTATATAAGCATTAATTTCAATTTTATCATATAATAAAATTTTTTTTTAGGTATATTAATAATATGATTATTAATTGTTATATAATTATTTATAATCCAACTTTTAATTTGATTTCTAGAAAAACTTTTTAGTTTTGTAGAAAGAAAATAATCTAATCGAATATTTTTTTCTATTTTATTAACTATAATTTTATATTTAAATTTTATCATTAATGTATTTTTTATGTATATTATTAAAAAACTTAACATAAAAAATATGTTAAGTTTACAAAAATAATGAAATAATAATTTATATAACATATTATAATGTTATTTTTTTATATATTAATTTTGATGATCATTTATATTATAAAATTCTTTTATTCTATGATTAATATTATTAATATCATTAATATTTTTGTTTTTTATTAAAAATAAAATATTATTTAAATGATTTATATATTGTTCATATAAATTAAATTTTTTCTGAACTGATATTAATATTTGCTGATATAATACTATATCAGTTGTGAAAAAATTTTTATAATATTTATATTCTAGATCATTAAATAATGGTATTAATTTTTTAAATATTTTTTTTTGGTATTTTTCTTTTAATAAAAAAGCATTCATAGTTAACATATTAAAATATTGTAATGCTTGTATTATAGATATATATTGATAATTTTTATGATCTTTTATATGCACTAATTCTGCACCCCATAATTTTATTTGTTTTAAAAACCAATTATACATATTAGACAAACGTCCATGACTATATATAATTTTTTGTTTAGTTAAAATAGATATATTATTAGAAGGTAATATAGGATATATATATAATACAGGACCACTATATTGATCTAAAATTTTATTTATAGAAATATATTTAATAGGTGTAATATCTACTAAAATACAATTATTAGATAATTTTGGAAGATATTTTAATACATCATTTAATGATGTTATAGATATATTTAAAATAATCATTTCTACATCTATAAAGTAAGAATGAAAATTTTTTATTAACCAAAAATCATGATTAATCATCGATACATCATAATTTGATAATGTTAATAATTTTTTAAATATATATCCAGTATTATATATTTTGCCTATAATGAGTATTTTTTTTAAATTTATATTTAATTTTTTAAATCCTTCCATATTTTCATATATATAAGATTCATACATTATATTATTTAAAATTTTTTCAATAAAATTAGCAGACAACCCTATATTTTTTGCTTCTTTTTTTCTTAAATTAATAACATACTTTTCTCTTTCAAGTATATAAACTGGTAATCCATGTTGTTGTTTAATTTTTCCTATTTTTTTAACCAAATTATATCTTTTAGATAAAATAGATAATAACTTAGTATCTAAAATATCTATTTTATCTCGTAATAAATTTAATTTATTATTCAAAATATTATTTTGTTTATATTCTAATTTTTTTATCATAATATTTGTTCTTCTTATGATAAGAAACGTAATGGCATTTGTTTTAGTTCATAATAAATTTTATGTAAAATATTTTCTGTTGTTTGTAAATTTATACATTCATCTGTTACAGATATACCATATTTTATAGAATATTTATTTTGACTATCTATTATTTGATTACCTTCATGAATATAACTTTCTAACATTAAACCAAATATTGATTTATTACCTTGTTTAATTTGTGATATAACAGAATTTACTACTTTTTCTTGATTTTTAAAATTTTTATTAGAATTTCCATGACTACAATCTATCATAATTTTTGGTTTTAATCCCATTAAAATTAAATTTTTTTCACATGTTTTAATGTCATCTGCATAATAATTAGGTATTTTACCACCTCGTAAGATTACATGACAATGTTTATTACCAGTAGTATGTCTAATACATACTTTACCATTCTGATTAATAGTAATAAAACTATGTTGATTATTAGCAGCTTTAATAGCATTGATAGCACTATTAATACTGCCATCTGTATTATTTTTAAAACCAACTGGAATATTTAATGAAGCTGCAATTTCTCTATGTATTTGTGATTCTGTAGTGCGTGCTCCAATAGCACACCAACTAAATAAATCACCTAAATAATGAGTTATATTAGGATCTAATACTTCTGTAGCTATAGCAATATTATTTTGTACTAATTTTAATAATAATTCTCTAGCTAAATAAAGTCCTTTATTAATATTAAAAGAATTATTCATATCTGGATCATTAATTAATCCTTTCCATCCAATAATTGTTCTTGGTTTTTCAAAATATACTCTCATAACTATATAAATATTATCTGTAATTTTTGAACTTATTTCTTTTAAAAATTGTGAATATTCTATAGCTTCATTTATATTATGTACAGAACATGGTCCGCAGATAATTAATAATTTAGGATTTTTACCTATTAAAATATTATTTATAGTCTGTCTCGCATGAAATATGCTTTCCTTACCTTTTATAGATAAAGGTAATTGTTTTTTTAATTCCTTAGGAATAATTATATGTTGTTCATTATTAATATTATTTATTTCTGACATATTAACCTTTGATGATATTAAAATAAAAAATGAATTGTTTTTTTATATAGTATATAAATATTTAAATAAAATTAAAGAATAAAATAATAAAAATATTTATATTCTTATTAAATAAGAAAATTATATTCATAATATAATTATGAATTATTTTATAAATATTAGGATATTTATATGGATAAAAAAAAAAATAATGTAAATAAAACTATATCATTACATAAATTTGCAGAATATGCTTATTTAAATTATTCTATTTATGTTATTACAGATAGAGCATTACCACATATTGGTGATGGATTAAAACCAGTACAAAGAAGAGTAATATATGCTATGTCTGAATTAGGATTAAAATCTATATCTAAATTCAAAAAATCAGCACGAACTATAGGAGATGTTATTGGCAAATATCATCCTCATGGAGATGTAGCTTGTTATGAAGCAATGGTTTTAATGGCACAATCTTTTTCTTACAGATATCCATTAATAGAGGGTCAAGGCAATTGGGGAACACCTGATGATCCTAAATCTTTTGCAGCTATGCGATATACTGAATCACGTCTTTCTAAATATTCAGATTTATTATTAAATGAAATTGAACAAGGTACTGTAGATTATATTCCAAATTTTGATGGTACATTATTAGAACCTAAAATATTACCAGCATGTTTACCAAATATTATATTAAATGGTGCTAATGGTATTGCAGTTGGAATGGCAACAGATATACCTCCACATAATATCAAAGAAGTAGCAGATGCTATAATAAAATTAATAGATAATCCAAAAATTACATTAAAAGATATATTAAATATTATTCAAGGACCAGATTTTCCTACAGGAAGTGAAATTATTACTCCTAAAAAAGAAATATTTAAAATATATGAAAATGGTAAAGGTTCTATTAGATTACGTGCTGTATGGCATACAATTAATAATAATATTATTATTACAGCATTACCTCATCAAGTTTCTGGTATACGTATTATTGAACAAATTAATACACATATTCGTAATAAAAAATTACCTATGATTGAAGAAGTTAGGGATGAATCAGACTACGAAAATCCGACAAGAATTGTTATTATCATTCGCAATAATTTTAATTATTTAAATATAGAAGATATTATGTATCATCTATTTTGTATTACTGATTTAGAAAAAAGTTATCGTATTAATTTAAATATGATTGGTTTAAATAATAAACCTGCAGTAAAAAATTTATTAGAAATCTTAAATGAATGGATTACATTTAGACGTATTATTATTAAAAGAAGATTAAATTTTTATTTAAAAAAATTAAAAAAAAAATTACATATTATAAAAGGATTATTAATAGTTTATTTAAATTTAACAGAATTTATTAATATTATTCGTTTTAATGATAATCCTGCACAAATTATTAAACATAAATTTAATTTTTCAGAATTACAAATCGAAACATTATTAAATTTTAAATTACGTTCTATTTCATTATTAGAAGAACAAAAATTATTAAATGAACAAAAAAAATTAATAATAAAATTTAATAATATACAAAAAACACTAATATCTGCAAAAAAATTAAATGTATTATTAAAAAAAGAAATATTATTAGCTACCACATTCTATAGTAATAAACGTCGTTCATTATTAAAAGAAAGTAAAGAAGCTAAAATATTAAATGATAATCAATTAGTTACAGATGAACCTATTACAATCATTTTATCTAAAATGGGTTGGATTAGGTGTGCAAAAGGACATACTATAGATCCAAGTAATTTAAATTATAAGTCTGGAGACAATTTTTTCTTATCAGTAAAAGGTAAAAAAAATCAAATTATTGCAATGATTGATTCAAAAGGCAGAAGTTATAGTATAGATCCTAATTCTTTGCCACCGGCACGTAGTCAAGGAGAACCTTTAAATGGTAAAATATATATCCCAGAAGGATCTACAATTAAATATTTAATAATGGAATCTTTAGATACTCAAATTTTACTATTTACTAATGCAGGATATGGTTTTATTTGTAAATTTCGTGATTTAATTGCTAGTAATAGAAATGGTAAATTATTAATAATATTAACAGAAAATGCTCAAATTTTATCTCCTTTAATTATCAATAATATATATATATATATATTAATTATATCTTCTACAGGAAAATTATTATTATTATCTATAAAAGATATACCTTTATTATCTAAAGGTAGAGGAAATAAATTAATTACAATAGATAAAAAATCTTTTATAAATAAATTTGAACAAGTAAAGTGGATTTATTTAATTAATCAACAGTCTATTGTATATATACATACTAGTACAAATATATTTAAATTAAATTTTAAAGATTTAAAAAAATTTCATTCTAATAGAGGTCATACAGGTTTTTCATTAAATAAATATAATATTAATAATATTATCCATAATACTTATATTAAAGAATAATTATTTATTAAAACTGTATAATAATGTTGTAAAAATATAAGTTATAATATACTTTATTTTTTATAATGATCTATATTTTAGATATCTTATATAACTTATAATATATAATGAGATAAAATAAAATGCGAATATTAAAATTCGGTGGAACATCTTTAGCTAATGCAAAAAAAATTCTGTTAGTTGTTGATATTATTAATACATCTGTAAAAAATGGTGCTATAGGAGTAGTATTATCCGCGCCAGCAACTGTTACAAATAATTTAGAATTAATGATACAAAAAGCTATTAAATCAGAAAATTTTAATAATTTATTAATAGATACAAATAAATTAATTATACAAATTATAACTGATTTAAAAAAATATATAAAAAATTTTAATATTTTTAAAATAAATAATAGAGTAAATCTTATTTTTATTAATATAAAAAATATATTAAATAATATTTCTTCTGTACAAAATTGTTCTGATAAATTATATGCAGAAATTTTATCTCAAGGAGAAATATTTTCTATTATTATATTTGAAGAATTACTATTAAATATAGGATATAAATTATATATTTTCCCTACACAATTATTATCGTTAGATGATGATAATAATTATCAATCAGCAACAATAAATATTCAACAATCTATAAAACAAACTAAAAGTATTAAATTATCTAATATTGATATTATTTTAATGGTAGGTTTTTCTGTTATCAATAAAAAAAATGAAGTTGTATTATTGGGTAGAAATGGATCTGATTATTCAGCATCAATTTTATCAGCATGTTTAAATGCTAAATATTGTGAAATTTGGACTGATGTTAATGGTATTTATACTGCAGATCCTAATGTTATATTAAATGCTAAATTATTAAAATATTTATCATATAATGAAGCTTTAACATTATCTTATTTAGGTGCTAAAATTTTACATTTTAAAACTATATTTCCATTATTAATAAATAGTATACCTTGTATAATCAAAAATACTATGTTCCCTAATAATAAGGGAACTATTATTAGTAATAATATTAATGAAAATCAATATGATATTAAAGGTATTACAATAATTAATAATGTATTAATTATTAATATTAACAGTATTATTAATAAAAATATAAATGATATTATAAACAAAATTTATTTCATTATATTTAAATCTAATATACCTATATATTTTATTACACAATCTTTTAGCCCCTTAAATATTAATATTTGTATATCTTATAATTATTATGATACTTTTAAAAAAATACTACAACAAGAATTACATAAGGAATTTATTAATAAACTATTGCAACCTATTATAATAAAAAAATCATTATCTATAGTTTCTTTAGTTGGTAATAATATTAATAATAATATTAATATCATAAATAATTTATATAAATTATTTATGATAAATAAAATTTCTATATTAGATATTTCTCATAATTTTTCTCAAAATTTTATTTCTTTTATTATAAAAAATCAAAATAATAAATATTTATTAAAATTAATTCATCACATAGTTTTTGAATATCAAAAAATCTTAGAAGTATTTATTATTGGTACTGGTAATATTGGTAAAACTTTATTATATCAAATAAAAAATATACAACATAAAAATTTATATATTTATAATAATTGTGTTAGAATAAAAATTTGCGGTATTATAAATACGAAACATACACTCATAGATTTAAATGGAATCAATTTAAATCAATGGGAAAAATTAATATTACATGCACCAACATTTAGTATTGACAAACTATTAGTAATTATAAAACAGTATAAGTTATATAATCCAGTTATTATAGATTGCACATCATCTCAAACAATAGCAAATAATTATATTAATTTTTTAGATATTGGATTACATATAGTAGCTACTAATAAAAAAGCTAATACATCTACATTAAAATATTATAAAAAAATTCGTAGTATTACGTATCAAACAAAAAAATATTTTTTATATGAAACTAATGTTGGAGCAGGATTACCTGTTATTAAAACCTTACAAAATTTATTACAAATAGGTGATAAAATAATAAAATTTTATGGTATTTTATCTGGTTCTTTATCATTTATTTTTGGGAAATTAGAAGAAGGTATGTTATTATCGCAAGCAGTAAAAACAGCAAAAAAAATGGGATTTACAGAACCAGATCCACGTATTGATTTATCTGGTATAGATGTAGCTAGAAAATTATTAATTTTAGCAAGAGAAATAGGGTTACAGATAGAATTAAAAGATATTAATATTGAACCTGTAATTAATAATATTAATAATAATTCAATTCAAGATTTTGAACAAAATTTATTGCAAATTGATCAAATTTTTATTCAAAAAATAAAAAAAGCTAAATTAAAAAATCAAGTATTACGTTATGTCGGTAGTATAGATCATCAAGGAATATGTCAAGTTAAAATATTAAGTGTAGATATTACACATCCTTTATTTGAAATTAAAAATGGAGAAAATGCTTTTATTTTTTATAGTAATTATTATCAACCATTACCTTTAATATTAAGAGGTTATGGCGCAGGTAAAAATGTAACAGCAGCAGGAATTTTAACAGATTTATTAAGTATTTATACTGTATAAAACAAGGAATTTTATATAATGATTAAAGTTTATGCTCCTGCATCTATTGGTAATATTAATGTTGGTTTTGATTCTTTAGGAATTGCTTTACATAGATTAGATAATGGTATATTAGGAGATTATATTTCTATTTTACCTAATAAAAAATTTGAATTAATACAAACTGGATCTTTTGTTAAAGATTTGCCTAAACATTATAAAAATAATATTATTTTTCATTGTTGGTTAAAATTTTGTAAAAAAATTAACAAAACTATACCAGTAAAAGTAATTTTAGAAAAAAATGTTCCTATAAGTTCTGGATTAGGTTCTAGTGCGTGCTCTATTGTAGCTTTTTTAAAAGCTATAAATATATTTTGTAATAATCCTTTAAATCATAATGAACTAATTATGTTAATGGGTGAATTAGAGGGATTATTTTCAGGTAATATCCATTATGATAATATTGTTCCATGTTATTTAGGTGGTATGAAATTAATATTAATTATGGACGATATTAATATTCAAAATATTCCTTTTTTTAAAAATTGGTTTTGGGTTATTGCATATCCTGGGGTTGAATTATCAACATATAATTCAAGAAAAATTTTACCTAACTATTATAAGAGAGATGTATGTATAAAACATAGTCAATATTTATCTGGTTTTATACATGCTAGTCATATTAAACAAGAAAAATTAGCATTAAAATTAATGAAAGATTTTATTGCTGAACCATATAGAAAAAAAATTATTCCTGAGTTTGATCAAGTTATTAATAAAGCACAAGAATTAGGTTCATTAAATTATGGAATTGCAGGTTCTGGGCCAACTTTATTTTATATATTTAATAATCTAGTACATGCACAAAATATGGTAAAATGGTTAGAACATCATTATATAAAAAATCATAAAGGTTTTGTGTATATTTGTGTAATTAATACAATAGGTACTATAGTTATGGATATGGAGACATAATGAAATTTTTCAATATTAATTATAATAAGGAACAAGTAAGTTTTGTAGAAGCACTAAAAAAAGGTTTAGGAAATAAACAAGGATTATTTTTTCCTTGTTATATGCCTAAATTACAAGATAAAGATATATTACAATTATTAAATTTAAATTTTGTTGATTGTAGTAGTAAAATACTATCATATTTTATTAAAGATATATCAATAGATGATTTAACAAAAATAATAAAAAAATGTTTTAATTTTTTAGTACCATTAGTTTTATTAGATAATAATCTTGCTTGTCTAGAATTATATCATGGACCTACTTTAGCTTTTAAGGATTTTGGTGCTCGTTTTATGGCACAAATATTACAATTTTTTTATTCAAAAGACAAAATAACTATTTTAATAGCAACTTCAGGTGATACCGGAGCTGCTGTTGCACATGCTTTTTATAATATTCCTAACATTGAAGTAATTATTTTATATCCAAAAAATAGAATTGTTTTTTTACAAGAACAATTATTTTGTACTTTAGGGAAAAACATTACAACTATTGCTATTGAAGGTAATTTTGATGATTGTCAAAATTTAGTCAAGCAAGCTTTTAATGATATTGTTTTAAAACAAGAATTAAAATTAAATTCTGCTAATTCTATTAATATTAGTCGTTTACTTGCACAAATATGCTATTATTTTGAAGCGTATAAACAAATTCCTAAAAAATATAAATATAAAAAAGTTATTATTTCAGTTCCAAGTGGTAATTTTGGCAATTTGACAGCAGGATTAATGGCTAAAACAATGGGATTACCTATTAATTATTTTATTGCAGCTACTAATGCTAATAATACAATAGTAAATTATTTAAATAATGGTCATTGGAATCCTAAGAAAACAATAACAACATTATCTAATGCTATGGATGTAAGTTGTCCTAATAATTGGCCAAGAATTATGGAAATTTTTCATCAAAATAATTGGGATTTAAGTATGTTAAAATCTATATCTATTAATGATGTAGATACAACTAATGCTATAATATATTTATATCAAAAATATAAATATATTTCTGAACCACATACTGCTGTAAGTTTTAATGCATTAAAACATCATACTTATAATAAAGAAATATTTAATATATTTTTAGGTACTGCTCATCCTGCAAAATTTCAAAAATATATATTAAAAATTTTAAAACAAAATATTTTATTACCACAAATTTTATCTAATTGTGTAAATAAAAAAAATAAATCTTATATTTTATCTAAAAATTTTAATACTTTTAAAAAATTTTTACAACAAAAATATATATCTATAAATTAATATAATCATTTTTAAAAAAACATTAATTATAATGAAAATAAATAATTTTGTAATATTTACATCAATTACTATCATAATTAGTATTTTAATATTATTATTATCATGGTGTTTAGGAGGACGTTCATATGGTATAGACAAAAATATACCCTTTGAATCTGGGGCATATGCATTTAGTAATACTAAACTTAGAATAGCCATTAATTTTTTTTTAGTAGCAATATTTTTTGTAATTTTTGATATTGAAACATTATATTTATATATATGGTCTGTAAGTATTAAAAAAATTAAATTTGAAGGTTTTATAGTAGGTATATTATTTATACTAACAATTTTAACAAGTTTGTTTTATTTATTTAAAATGCATATTTTAAATATATCAAGTAAAATAAAAAATATGAAATCTAACATTTAAACAAATAACTTATTATGAAATATACTTTGACTAAAATTAATATTAATAAAAAAAAATATCCTTTAGAAGAAAAAAAAAATATTAATAATGATCCAATAAAAGAATCAGTAAATAATAATATTTTTCTAGGTAGTTTGAAAAAAATCACAAATAATTTAGTGAATTGGGGTAGAAAAAATTCCTTATGGCCTTTTAACTTTGGTTTATCTTGTTGTTATGTAGAAATGACTACATCTTTTACATCTATTAATGATATATCACGTTTTGGTTCTGAAGTATTAAGAACTTCTCCAAGACAAGCTGATTTTATGGTAATTGCTGGTACATGTTTTTTAAAAATGGCTCCTATTATACAAAGATTATATGATCAAATGTTAGAACCCAAATGGGTAATATCTATGGGTTCATGTGCTAATTCTGGTGGAATGTATGATATTTATTCTGTAGTACAAGGTGTAGATAAATTTTTACCTGTAGATGTTTATATCCCAGGTTGTCCTCCACGACCAGAAGCATATATACAAGCTTTATTACTATTACAAAAAGCTATTCATTATGAACGTCGGCCATTGTCTTGGATAATAGGAGATCAAGGAATTTATAAAGCTAAAATTAAATCTCCAAATAATTTTTTTAAAAAAAATATGAAATTTAAAAAACCTAATCAAGTATAAAATAAATATTATTTTAATATAATTAATAATAAGGTATATTTTATTTATGAAACATTCTAAAAATTCTTTTCAAAAAGAATATTTCAATAATTCTCATAACCACTATTTTATAGATAAAAACATAAAACTTTTTATTCAAGAATTAAATAATACATTAGGTTCTACAAATTTTATAATACAAAATATACAACATAATAATATGCCATTAATTATTTGGATTAAACCAGAAAATATAATTAATTTTATAAAATTATTATATAAAATAAAATATCCTTATAATATGTTATATGATATGCATGGTGTTGATGAAAGATTACACAAAAATAAATTTTATTCTTTATTAAATAATAATATGGATTTTTCTTTGTTTTACCATTTTATCTCTTTAGAATACAATTCTGATATTATTTTAAAAATACCATTACAAAAAAATAATTTATATATTAATACTATCACATCCTATTTTTGTAATGCAAATTGGTATGAGAGAGAAATATGGGAAATGTTTGGAATAACATTTTTACATCATCCACATCTTAAACATCTGTTATTACCTAATAATTGGGATGATGGATATCCATTACGTAAAGATTATCCTGCAAGAGCTACAGAAAATATAAACTATTTTTTAACAAAAAATAAATATGCCATAGATATTTATAATACACAATTTAATCCCAAAGAATGGAATTTAACCACTAATAATAAAAAATATGACTATATGTTTTTAAATTTAGGACCTAATCATCCTTCTGTACATGGTGCTTTTAGAATTATTTTACAATTATATGGTGAAGAAATTATCAATTGTTTTCCTGATATAGGTTATCATCATAGAGGTGCTGAAAAAATTGCAGAAAGACAAACCTGGCATACTTATATCCCATACACAGATAGAATAGAATATTTAGGTGGATGTATTAATGAAATGGCATATATTTTAGCTGTAGAAAAATTAGCTAATATTATTGTATCGGATCGCATTAAAGTTATTAGAGTAATGTTATCTGAATTATTTCGTATTAATAGTCATTTATTATATTTAGCAACTTTTATACAAGATGTCGGTGCTATGACACCAATTTTTTTAATTTTTACTGATAGACAAAAAATATATGATATTATTGAAGCAATCACAGGTGCTAGAATGCATCCAGCATGGTTTAGAATTGGTGGTATAGCAAATGATTTACCTAAAGGTTGGGATATTTTATTAAAAAAATTTTTAATATGGTTACCTAAAAGACTACAAACATATCAAAAAGTTGCTTTAAAAAATAGTATTTTAATATCTAGATCTAAAAATATTGCTATATATAATAAAAAGGAAGCTATATCTTGGGGGATAACTGGAGCTGGGTTAAGAGCTACTGGTTTAAATTTTGATGTACGTAAAAATCGTCCTTATTCTGGGTATGAAAATTTTGATTTTGATATTCCTATTGGCAATAATATTAGTGATTGTTATTCAAGAGTTATATTAAAATTTGAAGAAATTTGGCAAAGTTTACGTATTTTAAAACAATGTTTAAATTATATGCCATCTGGACCATATAAAATGGATCATCCATTAACTACTCCTCCTTTAAGGAGTAAAATGTTACAAAATATAGATACACTAATTAATCATTTTATACAAGTTTCTTGGGGGCCATTAATTAAAGCGAATGAATCTTTTCAAATGATTGAAGCTACTAAAGGTATTAATAGTTATTATTTAATTAGTGATCATAATACTGTTAGTTATAGAACAAGAATAAGAACACCTAGTTTCCCTCATTTACAACAAATTCCTTCAGTAATTCGTGGTAGTTTAGTTTCTGATCTTATTACTTATTTAGGTAGTATTGATTTTGTTATGTCTGATGTAGATCGTTAATATCTTATGAATATAAATAAAAATAATAAAAAAATTATATTAAATAATCAAGATATGAGTATAATTAATAAAATTATTACTCATTATGAATGTAATCGTGCATCTATTATTGAATTATTAATATTTTTCCAAAAAAAATATGGTTGGATTTCAGATGAAATTATTAATATTATTTCTAAAATTTTAAAAATTAATGTATGTGAAATAGATAGTATAGCTACTTTTTATAGTCAGATTTTTCGTTTACCAGTAGGTAAATATGTTATTAAATATTGTGATAGTGTTGTATGTTATATTACAGGATATCTAAAAATAATAGAATATATTAAACAAAAATTACAAATTGATGTCGGACAAACAACTAAAGATAATTTATTCACTTTATTACCTATATGTTGTTTAGGACATTGTGATAATAGTCCTGTGATTATGATTAATGAAAACATATATACTGCTATATCAATAGATAATATTAATAATATATTGGATAATTATATTAATGAAGAATAAATATATTAATAATTATAAACCTGAAAGTCATCCATTAACATGGCGTATTAATAATAATCAAGAAACTATATTTTTAAATGAATATATAAAAAAAGATGGTTATAAAGCTTTAAAGAAAACATTAATGACTATGAATGCTACAGATGTTATTAAATTAATAACAATAGCTGGTTTAAAAGGCAGAGGTGGTGGTGGATTTCCTACAGGTATTAAATGGAATTTAATGCCTAAAAAACAACATACTAATGAAATACGTTATTTTATATGCAATGCTGATGAAATGGAACCTGGTACTTATAAAGATCGTTTTCTAATAGAAAGTTTACCACATCAATTAATTGAAGGAATGATTATTAGTGCTTTTGCTATACAAGCAAATAAAGGATATATTTTTTTAAGAGGAGAATATATTAAGTGTGCTAATATTTTAAATCAAGCTATTAAAGAAGCTTACAATTTTGGTGTATTAGGTCATAATATTTTTAATACTGATTTTAATTTTGAATTATTCTTACATACTGGTGCTGGTAGATATATTTGTGGTGAAGAAACAGCTTTATTAAATTCTTTAGAAGGCAAAAGAGCTAATCCTAGATTTAAACCTCCTTATCCATCTACAATAGGTTTATGGGGGAAACCTACATGTATTAATAATGTAGAAACTATTTGTAATATTAATGGTATTATTTTACATGGCGCACAATGGTATAAAGATATATCACATAGTACACATGATAGTGGTACAAAACTTTTTGGTTTTTCTGGCAATGTTAATAATCCAGGATTATGGGAACTGCCATTTGGTACAAAAGCATATATTATTTTAGAAAAATATGCACATGGAATGAAAAAAGGATTTACATTAAAAACTTGGCAACCAGGAGGGGCTGGGACTGGGTTTTTATTACCAAAACATTTAGATTTACCTATGGATTTTATAAATATTAGTAATATTGGTAGTAGATTAGGTACAGGTATTGCTATGGCAGTAGATCATAAAATTAATATAATATCTTTATTAAAGAATATAGAAAGTTTTTTTGCACGAGAATCTTGTGGATTATGTACACCTTGTAGAGAAGGATTACCATGGATTGTACAAATACTAAATTTATTAGAAAAAAAACAAGCCCATATGAAAGATATTACATTACTCAAAGATATTAGTAATCAGTTAATTAATGGTAGATCTTTTTGTTCTTATGCGCCTGGAGCTATAGAACCATTACAAAGTGCATTAAAATATTTTACTAATGAATTTTATCAGGGTATAAAAAATAATGTATAAAAATTAGCATTATATGCTATTAAATATATAAAATACCTAATTAAATTATATTAAATCTTTTTTTTAAAAATTATGGAATATTTTTATTATGGTTAATATTATTATAGAAGGTAAATCTTATCATGTTAATAAAAAAGATAATTTATTAAAAATTTGTCTTGAACTTGGATATAATTTACCATATTTCTGTTGGCATCCTCGTTTAGGTAGTGTAGGATCATGTAGACAATGTGCAATTAAACAATATGATAATATCTCAGATAATATAGGACATATTGTTATGTCTTGTATGTCTGCACCAATTGAAGGTATGCGTTTTTCTATATATGATATAGAAACTAGAGAATTTCGTAAAAGTATTATTGAATTTATGATGATTAATCATCCACATGATTGTCCTGTATGTGATGAAGGAGGTAATTGTCATCTACAAGATATGACAATTATGACACAACATACTAATCGTCGATATAATTTTCCAAAAAAAATATATGCAAATCAATATTTAGGACCTTTTATATCTCACAATATGAATCGTTGTATTAAATGTTATCGTTGTGTAAGATTTTATAAAGATTATGCACAAGGTACAGATTTAGATGTTTTTGGTGCTAATAATAATATTTTTTTTGGTAGATATACAGATGGTATATTACAAAATAATTTTTCTGGTAATTTAATTGAAGTATGTCCTACTGGAGTATTTACAGATAAAATTAACAGTAAATATTATACTAGAAAATGGGATTTACAATATGCACCTAGTGTTTGTCAAAATTGTTCTTTAGGATGTAATTTATATATTGGTGAACGTTATGGTAATTTATCTAGTATACATAACAGATTTCACGAAAAAATTAATCATTATTTTTTATGTGATAAAGGATATTTTGGATATGATTATATCCATAATAAAAATAATCCAATAAATGTTATATTACATTCCTCAAATAATAATATTATACATGTACAAGAACATCAAATTATTCCAATAATTATTAATATATTAAATAAATCTAAGAATATTATTGGTATTGGTTCTCCTAGAGCGAGCATAGAAAGCAATGTTATTTTAAAAAAATTAGTAGGTTCACAGAATTTTTATTCAGGTATATCATATACTGAACAAAAACAAATGAATTATTTTATTAATATATTAAAAAATAAAAAAATTCATCATCCTACATTATCAGAAATTGAAAATTATGATGCTATTTTTATTATAGGTGAAGATATTAGTGTAACAAGTCCTAGAACAGCATTAGCTGTTAGACAAGCTATTAAAAATAATATTAATAAAAATAATATTCATAATTGGCATGCTAATGCGTTGTTAAATGCAAATTTTAATCATAAAAATCCGTTATTTATAACTAGTTTAGATACAACTAATTTAGATGATATTTCTTTATTTAATTACTATGCACCTGTTATGAATCAAGTCATATTTATTAATGCAATATCACATTATATTATGTATAATAAGTTTGATGATAATACAATAGATATAATGTTACAAAAAAAAATTATTAACATCATATCAATACTATTAAAAGCTCAGAAATGTTTGATAATTACAGGTACAAATACGTATTCAATAGAATTATTACATGCTACATATATATTATTAAAAACATTATATAAAAAAATACAACATATAGGTTTTTTTTATACTTTAAATACTGTTAATAGTATGGGTATTAATATAATTAATGGGCATCCAGTAGACAATATTTTTAATATATCAAATATTATTGATACAATTATCATTATAGAAAATGATTTGTATATTTATGAAGAAAAAAATAAAATAGATAAGTTTTTACACAAAATTAAAAATATTATTGTGATAGACAATATTATTACTCATACTACAAATAAATCTACTATATTATTACCTGCAGCAAATTTTATTGAAAGTAGTGGTACAGTAATTAATAATGAATGTCGTGCACAAAGATTTTTTCAGGTATATGATCCTGTTTTTTACAATAAAAACAACCAAAGAAAAGCTAGTTGGCAATGGCTATCTATGATTTATAATAGTATGCATAAAATTAAACCCGATTATATTACTTTAGATAATATCATAAAACAATGTGAAGCAATTGTTCCTGAGTTACAGGGTATAAATAAAGCAGCACCTGCAGCAAATTTTAGAATAAATAATAGAAAATTTGCTAGATCACCATTACGTTATAGTGGAAGAAGTGCTATATTTGCAAATAAATATATACATGAACCTATACAATCTAATGATTTAAATACTATGTTTAATTTTTCTATGGAAGGTAATAGTCCTGAAAATTGTACTCATATGCCATATACTTGGTATCCTGGATGGAATTCTGGACAATCAATACATAAGTTTCAAAAAAATATAGGTGTTTCATTAAAAAATGTTCCTACAGGATATATAATAAATTATTATAATATTAATATACCTAAAATATTAATTAATATACCAAAATTATTTATTAAATCTAAAAATTTAATAATTGTTTCTTATAATAAATTTTATGATAATCATGTAATTCAAAAATCATTATTAATAAATAAATATTTTAATGAATATTATGCAATTTTAAATTATCAAGATGCAATATCTTTAAATATAAAAACAAACAATATAATACAATTATATTGTTTAAAAAATATTTTTACTTTTAAAGTACAAATTTCATATAAATTACATCAAGGATTAATTAGTTTACCATTAGGCATATCGGGTATACCATTATTTTTTTTAAATAAAACTGTTGAAAAATTAAGGATATTGGAATAATGCAGAGTAATCTTTTGTTAGTCGAAACAGATACTATGTGTTTTAAAACATTATTAATAATAATTTTTGTAATAATGAGTGGAGCATTTTTAAGTTTTGGAGAACGTAGAATTTTAGCGTTATTTCAAAATCGTTATGGTCCTAATAGGGTTGGTTGGTTTGGATGTTTACAATTATGTGCAGATATGATTAAAATTTTATTTAAAGAAGATTGGATTCCTATATTTTCTAATAAATTTTTATTTAACCTTGCACCTATAATAGCCTTTAACACATTATTATCTGTATTTGCTATATTGCCTTTAACACCAACTATTATAGTATATAATTTAAATATTGGAATTTTATTTTTTTTAATGATGGCTAGTATGTCAGTATATGCTATTTTATTTGCTGGTTTGTCTAGTAATAATAAATATGCATTATTAGGATCTATTAGAGGTATTGCACAATTACTAAGTTATGAAGTATTTTTAGGATTATCACTTATGGGTGTAATATGTATAACTGGTTCATTTAATTTATATGATATTATTTATCAACAAAAATATTGCTGGAATATTATTCCTCAATTTTTTGGTTTTATTACATTTTTTATAGCTAGTTTAGCTGTAAATCATAGACATCCATTTGATTTACCAGAAACAGAACAAGAATTAGCTGATGGTTATCATATTGAATATTCAGGAATGAAATTTGGATTATTTTTTGTAGGAGAATATATTAATATTATTGTTTTATCCTCATTAATAGTAATTTTATTTTTTGGAGGGTGGTTGGGTCCTATTTTACCATGTATAATATGGTATTTATTAAAAACTATATTTTTTATTTTTTTATTTTTTTTGATTAGAGCATCATTACCAAGACCACGGTATGATAAAATTATATATTTTGGTTGGTTTATTTGTCTACCATTAACATTAATTAACCTTATTATTACTGCATTATTAGTAATAATATAATATTATTAATAAATATAAAGATAATGAAAATTAAACAATTTTTTATAGATATATATAGTCAAATTAGAAGTATATTATTGATATTAAAAAATTTTATAGCTAAAAGAGAAACTATAAAATATCCTGAAGAAAAAGTATATTTACCACCTAGATATAGAGGTCGAATTATATTAACTTCGGATAAAAATAATAATGAACGTTGTGTAGCATGTAATCTTTGTGCTGTTGTTTGTCCTGTAAGTTGTATATCATTAAAAAAATCTATTGATAGTAATAATAGATCTTATCCTAAATTTTTTCGTATTAATTTATCTAGATGTATTTTTTGTGGATTTTGTGAAGAAGCTTGTCCAACAGGAGCAATACAATTAACACCTGATTTTGAATTATGTGAATTTGACAGAAATAAATTAATATATGAAAAAGATGATTTATTAATTAAAAATGAAGGCAAATATAAAAAATATGATTTTTATAATGTTTCTGGTATTAAGATTAAAAATCATCCAAAAAAAAATAAAAAACAGAATATAGTAAATACAAAAAGTTTACTACCATAAAGATAGTAATATAAATAATATGTTAATATTAAATACAACTTAATATATAAAGGTTTTTATAAGTTATGCAAATTATTTTTTATTTTTTAAGTTTTATATCAATAATATGTACATTATTTGTTGTTTTTAGTATTCATCCAATTAGTACATTATTATCATTTTTATTAATATTAATTATATTTTCTAGTTTCTTTTTTATAACAGGTAATTATTTTTCTGGAGCAATAGAAATTATTATTTATGGTGGTGCTATACTTATATTATTTGTTTTTATAATAATGTTATTAAATACTAAAAATAATATTTTAATAGAAAAAAAAATATTATATAAACCTTATTTAATTATCTTATTTATATTATTAAATATATTATTTATTACGATAATAAGTATATTATTAAAGATTGCATGCCCATTAATATTTATTACTAATAATATAATGAATATTACTAATATAGGTATAGATTTATTTACAAAATATAAATTTATTGTAGAGCTTGTTTCTATATTATTATTATCTGGAATTGTAATTCTTTATCATATAGGTAATAATATAAAAAATCATTTTTATAAATAAAAGAAATAAAAACATGATTCCTTTATATCATATATTGATTGTAATATTTATTATTTTTTCGATAAGTTTTACTGGTATAATTATTAGAAATAATATGTTATATATCTTAATATGTACAGAAATAATGTTAAATAGTTCAGCATTATTATGTGTTATTGCTGGTAATTATTGGAAACAAACTGAAGGTGAAATAATGTATATTTTATCTATCAGTATAGCATCTATTGAAAGTTGTATAGGATTAATATTATTAATTAAATTATATTATCTTAAATATTCAATTAATGTTGATTCAATGAGTGAGTTAAATGGATGAAATTACTTTATTTTATTATTTTAATGCCCTTAATAAGTTTTTTAATATTATCTTTTTTTGCTAATTATTTAAATACCAATATAATTACTATGTTAGGTATAGGTTCTATTGGATTAAGTTTAATTCTTACTACTATTATTAGTTATATTTTTTTTATAAAACATTATGTATCATATAATCAACATGTATGGAATATTATTAATATTGATTATTTACATATTAATTTAAATTTTCATGTAGATATACTTGCTATAAGTATGTTATTTATAACATTAGGTGTAGGTTTTTTAATTCATATATTTTCTATATGGTATATGAAAAATAAAGAAGGGTATGCTAGATTTTTTGCGTATACTAATTTATTTATAGCAAATATGTTATTATTAATTTTAGCAGATAATTTTTTCGTTATGTTTTTTGGTTGGGAAGGAGTAGGTATTTGTTCTTATTTATTAATAGGATTTTTTTATCAGAAATATAAAAATATAACATCTGCTTTTACTGCTTTTTTAATTACACGGTTTAGTGATATTTTTTTTCTTATTAGTATGTTTTTAATATTTTATTTATTTAAGACATTTAATTTTCATCAAATATCTTTATTATTAACATCATCATATATTTATTATAATACATTTTATATCAAAATAATTGCATTAACATTATTAATAGGCGCAATAGGAAAATCAGCGCAATATCCATTAAATACTTGGTTAATTAATGCTATGTCTGGTCCTACACCTGCATCAGCTTTAATTCATGCTGCTACTATGGTAACAGCAGGCATTTATTTAATTTTACGTAATAATATATTATTTTTTATGGCACATGATGTACTAATTTTAATTAGTGTTATTGGTATAATTACAATATTATTATCAGGATGTTGTGCATTAGTCCAAAATGATATTAAAGCTATTTTAGCTTATTCAACAATGAGTCAGATTGGTTATATGTTCTTAGCATTAGGCGTTTGTTCTTGGGATGCAGCTTTATTTCATATAATATCTCATGCTTTTTTTAAAGCATTATTATTTTTGTGTGCGGCATCTATTATTATCTCTTGTTATAATGAACAAAATATTTTATATATGAGAGGTTTGAAAAAATATTTACCTTATATATATTATATATTTGTAATAGGTAGCATGTCTTTAATAGCTATACCTTGTATTACTTTAAGTGGTTTTACTAAAGAAAAAATTTTATATGAAGCATTTATACATAATTATGTATGTCTAACTATATTAGGATTAATAGGTAATTTTATAACGTCATTATATACTATTAGAATGATTTATATTATTTTTTATGGGGAAAATTGTATTGTGCCTAAACAAAATAATGGTTTTATACATTATTTTCCATTAATTATATTAATGATATTATCTAGTATAATAGGAAAATTATTATTACCTTTATATAAACATTTTGTATTACCACATTTAATAATAATAGATTATAGATATTATCATTTTTTAGAAATATTATCTGGTATAATATCTATTATGGGATATATCACTTATATGTCTTATACTTTAAATTATATTAAATATTTTAGAATTTTAGAAAAAATTTTTTATAAAAAGAATTTCATAAAAAAATTTTTTCTAAATGGTTGTTATATAAATTTAATATATAAAAAATTATTAGTTAATAATTTTTTAAAAATATTATATTTAATAAAATATGATCCAATAATACAATATATTAATACTTATATTATTAATATAATATATAAGATAAATCAAATATTATGTCGAAACCAAAATGGATATATTCGTTATTATATATCTTTTATGTATATAGGAACAATTGTATTATTATTAATAATAATAAATAACTAATGTTATTAATATAAAAATTACAATTAAAATAGTATACTTTAATATTAAACAATATAATTTTAGGAAAATTATGTTACTACCTTTATTTATTTTAATTCCTTTTATAAGTGGATTAATTTGTTGGTATATTGAAAAAATAAACTATAAATTACCTCGTTTATTATCTTTAATATCTATGATTATAGTATTTAGTTTATCATTATTCGAATTAATAATTCATCCTCATAATTATCATATACATAATATATTACCAATATGTTATACAGAATTCATAGTATCTTGGATACCAAGTCTAGGCATTTCTTTTCATTTAGCATTAGATGGTTTATCTATAATAATGATTATGTTAACTGGTATATTAGGCATAGTAGCTGTATTATGTTCTTGGAATGAAATAAATAAATGGCATGGACTTTTTCATTTAAACTTATTATGGATTTTAAGTAGTGTGATTGGAGTATTTTTATCTGTAGATATGTTTTTATTTTTTTTATTTTGGGAAATTATGTTAATACCTATGTATTTTTTAATATCTTTATGGGGTCATAATTCTATCCATCATTTAAGTCGTATTAAAGCAGCTACAAAATTTTTTATTTATACACAAATCAGTGGTTTTTTTTTATTAATTGGTATTTTAATACTAGTAGTATTACACCAAAAAACTACAGGAATATTAACTTTTGAATATAATCAATTATTAAATATACCTAAATCTTTAACTATAGAATATATAATTATGTTATGTTTTTTTATAGCTTTTGCTATAAAAATACCTATAGTTCCTTTACATGGATGGTTGCCTGATGCACATAGCCAAGCACCTACTGCTGGTTCAGTAGATTTAGCGGGAATTTTATTAAAAACTGCTGCATATGGCTTATTAAGATTTGCTTTACCTTTATGTCCTATTACTTCAGAAAAATTTGCTATTATACCTATATTAATAGGTATGATTAATATTTTTTATGGATCATGGATGGCATGTACACAATATGATATAAAAAAAATTATAGCTTATACTTCTATTGCACATATGGGATTTATTTTAATAGGTATTTATAGTCATAGTAAAATAGCATATCAAGGTGTAATAATACAGATGATTGCTCATGGAATATCTGCTGCTGCTCAATTTATTTTATGTGGCCAAATATACGAACGTTTAAAAACAAGAAATATTCATAATATGGGAGGATTGTGGAAAATTATAAATCTTTTACCAGGATTATTTTTATTTTTTTCTTTAGCGAGTTTAGGGCTTCCAGGTACAGGAAATTTTATAGGTGAATTTCTAATTTTATTAGGTGCTTTTAATAAATATCCAATACTAATTAGTATTGCAACTTTTGGTATATTATTTGCAAGTATTTATTCTTTAAATATGATGCAAAAAATTTTTTATGGTCCTTGTATAATCAATCATAATTTAAATAAAATGATGATAAGAGAAAAAATAATAATTTTATTTTTATTAATCTTACTATTAATATTAGGTTTTTATCCACAACCAATTTTAAATATTTCTTATAACATTATTAACAATATATATTATAATTAAATATTATGTATATTTTATATAATATTTTATAAATTAAAAATAAACTTTATGATAAATTCAATTACAATATTTACACCATTTATTACTATTATTACAACAATTATTATATTATTTATTACTATAAGTATTAAACGTAATAATTTAATTAGTTGTTTTATAACTATAATAGGTTTAATTATAACTATAATTTCTATATTAGTTTTTAAAAACAATATTAATTATGATTATTTATTTGTTTATAATAATTATTATAATTTTTTTTCAATAATTTTATTATTAATAAGTATTATTACATGTATTATAGCTTATCCATGGTTAAATAAACTTATTCATAATAAAGATGAATTTTATTTATTAATTATTATTATTTCTTTAGGTGGAATAGTTTTAAATTATACAAATAATTTTATTCTTATGTTAGTAGGACTAGAGTTAATTTCTATACCTATGTTTGGATTAATTATTTATAATGTTGGTTCAAAACAATCTTTAGAATCAAGTATAAAATATACTATTTTATCAATTATATCTTCATCATGTTTAATATTAGGAATTTCATTAATATATATAGAATATGGTAATTTAAATTTTATAAATTTAACAAATGTTATGATAAATATGTATAATTCAAATAATCATATTCATTTAGATATAATTGGTATATGTTTTATATTATTTAGTTTAGGATTTAAATTATCAATAGTACCTTTTCATTTATGGACTCCTGATATTTATGAAGGTTCTCCTACTATAGTTACTATGTTTTTATCAACATTTAGTAAAACTGTAATTTTTATATTATTACATAAATTATTAATATGTTTTTATATGAGTTATACAAATCAAATAATAATATATAAAATATTACTTTTATTATCTATATTATCAATAATTTTTGGTAATATTATGGCTCTTACACAAATTAATATAAAACGTATTCTAGGATATTCTTCTATATCTCATATGGGTTATTTATTAACTATATTACTTTATAATAGAATAAATTTGCAAAACAATACTGTAATATTAACTACAATTGGAATATATATTATTAGTTATATTATTAATAATATAGGAATATTTGGTGTTATGAGTTTACATTCACAAAATGTAAGTCATTATGATAAATATCATACAGATAATATTTATAATTACAGAGGATTGTTTTGGTATAATCCTCTGTATGCTTTTATATTAACTATTATGTTATTTTCTTTAGCTGGTATACCTATTTCTATAGGATTTATTGCAAAATTTTATATTATGTATTTGAATCTTTATATGGGAATATGGTATTTGATTTTTATACTGATATTAGGTAGTATTATTGGTCTATATTATTACTTACGTATTATTATAAGTTTATATTTAATACCTCCAACAATTCATACTATGAATATAAATAAAAAATTTAAAAAAACACATAATACTTTGTTAATAGAGATTATTTTATTATTACTAACTATATTAACAATAATATTTGGGTTATATCCTGAACCTATTATACAAATTATTAAAAGATTAATTTAATAAATAACTGTTTTTAATATGAGACTAGTAGAGTAGTATTACTTTATTTACTATTTTTTTTTTTAATATATTTTTTATATATTAGTTTAATTATAAATAATATAATTATTGTACATAATAAGTATTTAATAATTTTATTTAAATCTATTATTAATGTAGTTATAATACCTCCAAAAAAATATCCTGCACTAGTAAATATAAATGCCCATATTATAGCACCAATAATATTAAAAATAATAAATTCTAATAAAGAAACATTAATTATACCAATAATAATAGGACCAACTAATCTTAATCCATATATAAATCTTATTACTAAAATAAAAATATAAGGATAATTACGTATTATATTATAATATTTTTTAATTTTAAAATTATATTTATTTAAAAAATATAAAATTTGTGTACTATATCTTTGTCCTAGATAAAATAAAAATTGATCTCCTATAAATGATCCAATAACTGCTATAATAACTATTTTATAAAATGATAACATATTTTTATTAGCTAATAATCCAGCTATAATAACAAATGTTTCACCTTCTATAAGAGAACCTAAAAAAACCATTAAATAACCATAATGGGTTATTATTTTAGTAAAATTTAACATGAATAATATATTTAGTAAATTTTTAAAATAGCATAACATTTTATTAAAAATATAATAAAATAATTAGGTGAGGAAGGGATTCGAACCCATGATATGTTTATTACATATACAAGCTTTCCAAGCATGCGCCTTCAGCCACTCGGCCACCTCACCATAGTATAGATGTACTATTTTATGCATAATATTTATTTAATGCAAATTTTTTTTACATTTATAAAATAAGGTTATTTAAATATGAAACAAGAAAATGAATTTAGTTTTTTATTTTATGATTATGAAACTTTTGGGTTGCATACTCAAGATGATCGTATTGCACAATTTGCTTGTATACGTACAAATATTAATTTAGATATAATAGAAAAACCTATTATTTTATATAATAAATTATCTAAAGATTATTTGCCTAATCTTAATACTATTACTATTCATAATTTTGATTATCAATATATACTTAATAATAGTAAATGTGAAAATATATTTGCTAAAAATATTTATAATATTTTTTCACGTAATAATACCTGTATTTTAGGTTATAATAATATTTCTTTTGACGATGAATTTAGTAGAAATTTATTTTATCGTAATTTTTATGATTCATATTCTTGGTCTTGGCAAAATAATAATAGTCGTTGGGATATATTACGCTTAGTTAAAGCATGTAATATTTTACGTCCTAAAGGAATCAACTGGCCTAAAAAAGATAATAAAACTATTTTTAATCTTGGGAAAATAATAGAAGTTAATAATATTCCTATACATGATAAATTACATGATGCTTTAACCGATGTATATTCTACTATAGCTATTACTAAATTAATTAAATTAAAACAACCTTTATTATTTAATTATTTTTTTAAATATCGTTTAAAAACAGAATTAAATAAAATAATAAATATATATAATATATACCCTGTTATTCATATTAATAATATTTATACAAACACTAATAATAGTGTAGGTTGTGTAGTACCATTACTTTTTAACCCATATAATAATAATAATTTAATTATTTTTGATTTAACATATAACATAAAAGATTTCTTAAATAAGATAATAGAAAAAAAACATGTAAATAAACAATTTATTATAAAATATATAAAATATATAAATATGAATCAAATTCCTATTATAGTACCTTTAAAAGTTTTAAATATTACAGATATTAAACGTTTAAATTTTAATATTTTATATTACTTCAATAATTTTATTTTATTAAAAAAGAACTTAGATAAAATTATAAATTTTATTAAATCAAATTTTATAGAAAAAAAATATGTAAATATTAATAATGCAATTAATATCTATAATGTAGATAAATTATTATATAATAATTTTTTTCCTAAACAAGATATAAAAAAATTTAATTATATACAAAAACAATATTTTCATAAAAATCATAAATTATATCCTTTTCAAGATCCTAGAGCTAATATATTATTTTTTAAATATAGATCTAGACATTTTTTTCATACATTAAATAGTATGGAAATTAATCAATGGCAACAATATATATTTAACAAATTTGATTTAAATTTTATAAAAGATTATATTAAACAAATTAATAATTTATTAGTTAATAATCATCTTACTAATACAAAAAAAATATTTTTAAAAAAAATATTATCATATGTACATAATTTATATATCATAAAATTAAATAATTTAAATTAAAATATTTTTATTTATAAAATATGTCCCATTTTATATTTTTTAGTATATAAATATTTAAAACTATATTGATTAGGTTTAATAATTAAAGGTATACGTTTTATAACATTAATTCCTGCTTGTTGTAAGCTGTATATTTTATTCATATTATTAGTTAATAATTTTATATTATATATACCTAATATTTTTAATATTTCTGCACATATAATATAATTTCTTTCATCATTATTAAAACCTAATTTATGATTTGCTTGGATAGTATCCAAACCATAATCTTGATAATAATAAGCCTTAATTTTATTGATTAAACCAATATTTCTTCCTTCTTGTCTATGATAAATTAATATACCACATTTTTCTTTTGTAATTTTTGATAAAGACAGTTGTAACTGAGGACCGCAATCACAACGTAAACTAGAAAATACATCTCCTGTTAAACATTCTGAATGTATTCTTGTTAAAACAGAAGTTTTATTAAAATTATTTATACCATAAACTAATGCAATATGATTTTTTTTATTATATATTTCTTCAAAACCAATAATGATAAAAGATCCCCAGTTTGTTGGTAAATTAGCTCTTGATACTTCTTGAATAATCATGCAAAATACCTTTTTTATTAAAAAATGTTTTTTTATAAAAAAACATATATATTTTTAATATAAATATATTTTTATAAAAAAACATTTTTTATTTAAAAAAAATATATTATTTTAAATATAGATAATATATTTTTATAACATTTTATATATTAAAATTTGAATTAAAATTATTTATATATATAATAAATTATTTTTACTATTAGGAATAATATGAATTTGTTAAAATCATTAACAACTGTTAGTATAATAACATTATTTTCTAGATTATTAGGTTTCATTAGAGATAGTCTTATTGCAAGAATTTTTGGAGCTGGTATTTATAGTGATTCTTTTTTTATTGCATTTAAATTACCTAATTTATTAAGACGTATATTTGCAGAAGGTGCATTTTCACAAGCATTTACTCCAATATTAGCTGAATATAAAAATACAAGAACAGAAAAAGATACAAAACATTTTATAGCTTCAATATTAGGTATATTGTTAATTATATTAACAACTATAGTATTATTAGGTATAATATTTTCATCATATATTATTTCAATAATAGCACCAGGTTTTGTTAATACTGATTATAAATTATCATTAACATCTAAAATATTAAAAATAACATTTCCTTATATATTATTAATATCTTTATCTTCTTTAGCAAGTTCAATATTAAATATTTGGAAAAATTTTTTTGTTCCAGCTATAACACCTATATTATTAAATTTTAGTATGATTATTTGTATATTAATTTTTCCTGTAGTATTACAACCACCTATATTAATTTTAGCTTGGTCTGTTTTATTTGGAGGATTTTTACAAATTGCATATCAATTAATTTATTTAAAACAAATAAATATGCTAGTATTACCTACATTAAAAATGCTTAGTCATGGTGTTATTAGAGTGTTTAAAAAAATGGCTACAGCAATTATAGGAGTATCTGCAACACAAATTTCTTTATTAATTAATTCAGGTTTAGCTTCATTTTTAGTAACAGGTTCTATTACATGGATTTATTATGCTGACCGTTTAATGGAATTACCAGTAGGCATGTTTGGTATAGCATTAACAATTGTTTTATTACCATCCTTAACAGACGCTTATACTAAAAACAATGAAGAAGAATATAATCATTTAATAGATATTGGATTACGTTTATGTTTTTTATTAATTATACCTAGTTCTTTAATTTTAGGTTTTTTATCTAAATCATTATTAATTACTCTATTTCAATATGGACAATTTACATATTTTGATATTTTAATGACCCAAAATAATTTAATGATATATGCATTTGGTTTGTTATTTTTAATAGTTTCTAAAGTATTAGCATTAGCATTTTATGCTAGACAAAATGTTATTACTCCTGTAAGAGTTTCTATTTTTGTATTAATAATAACTCAATTTATTAGTCCAATATTTATTTATTTTTTTAAACATATTGGTTTTGCCATTGCAATATGTTTAGCTGCTTTTTTAAATGTCATTTTTTTACTTTATAAACTATTAAAAAATAAAATTTATAAACCACAACCAGGATGGTTCTATTTTTTATATCGTATATTAATAGTAACTATTGTCTTAAGTATAGTATTAATATATTTTAAAAGTATAATTTCAGAAAGATGGTTAATTTTATCAACATTTATAACACGTATAACATATATGTTTAGTATATGTATGTTTGTTTTTATTATATATATAATTACATTATTTTTATTAGGTTTTAGAATGAAACAGTTTTCAATAAATAATTTTATAAAATAATTGTTATTAATAATAAATAATATTTAAATATTATATAATTTAAAATCTATAATAATATTTGTAAGTTAATTTTTATCACATGGAAATATTTACTAATTTTATAATATTAATTTTTATAACTAAATAATATTTATTATTTAAAAAATAATAAATTTGTTATTGTATATAACAGTATTATTATATAATAAATAATATAATTATTAGGATAATCAATTAAATGCATACCAATAATACACTAGTACATTTAGAATGTAATCAAAATAATTATCAAGGTTTATTTTTAACTAATAATGCTAAAATAGCACTTATTAAAATCATAAATAAAACTTTAAATAAACAAAATATTATTTTAAATATAAAAAAATCTGGATGTTTAGGTTATAAATATTATATAAAATTATCACATATAACAGATAAATATATAATGTTTAAAAATAATAATATAGATTTATATATTCAAAAAAAAAATATTCTATTTATAGATGGCACAATAATTGATTATCAAATTAAAGAATTTAGTAAAAAATTTATATTTTATAATAAAAATATTCAAAATTTTTGTGGTTGTGGAGAAAGTTTTAATATTAAATATTCAAAAGAGAATTAGTATGAAAAATAATATATTTAATAAGGATCAGAAATATTATATTAAACCAAAATATAAAGAAGGTTTTATAACAAAATTAAAAAACGAACAATTAATTTCAGGTATTAATCTGAATATTATTCATAATATATCCAATATACGCAAAGAACCTAAATGGATGTTAGATTTCAGATTAAAAGGATATAAATCTTGGTCTAATAGTATTGAACCACATTGGTTAAATGGATATTTTAAAAACTTAAATTATCAAAATTATATTTATTATTCTGCACCATTTTATGAAGAATCTCATAATATAAAAGATAAATATTTTACTCATGAAGTAAAACAAACTTTTGATAAATTAAATATACCAGTAAATAGTAATAAAAATATAGCTGTTGATGCAATTTTTGATTCTGTTTCAGTAATTACTACACATCAAAAAATGTTATTAAAAAAAGGTATTATTTTTTGTTCATTAAATGATGCTATTAAAAATTATCCAATATTAGTTAAAAAATATTTAGGTTCTGTTGTACCAGCTAATGATAATTTTTTTGCGGCATTGAATGCAGCTGTTGCTTCAGATGGTACATTTATTTATATTCCTAAAAATACCCATTGTCCTATTGAATTATCTACTTATTTTCGTATTAATGAAAAAAATATTGGGCAATTTGAACGTACAATTTTAATTGCAGAAGAAAATAGTAGTGTTAGTTATATAGAAGGTTGTTCGGCTCCTATTAGAAATAATTATCAGTTACATGCAGCAGTTGTTGAAGTAATCTTACATCATAATGCTAAAGTTAAATATTCTACTGTACAAAATTGGTTTTCGGGTAGCAATAAAAAAGGAGGAATATTAAATTTTGTTACTAAAAGAGCTTTATGTCAAGGTAATCATAGTAAAATGTCATGGACACAATCTGAAACGGGATCTGCTATTACATGGAAATATCCTAGTGTTATTTTAAAAGGTAATAATTCTATTGGAGAATTTTTCTCAGTATCATTAACTAATGGATTACAACAAGCAGATACAGGGACTAAAATGATACATTTAGGTATAAATACTAAATCAACTATTATTTCTAAAAGTATTTCTACAGAAAATAGCAAGAATACTTATAGAGGTATAGTGCATATAGACAAACTAGCACATAATGCTCGAAATTTTACTCAATGTGATTCTATTCTTATTGGTGATAAATGTAGCACTCATACTTATCCTAAATTAAATATTTTAAATAATAATTCACAAGTTGAACATGAAGCAACAACTTCTAAAATTGGAGAAGAACAAATATTTTTTTGTTTACAAAGAGGATTAAATATTGATAATGCTATTTCAATTATTATTAATGGTTTTTGTAAAGAAATTTTTTTGAATTTTCCTTTAGAATTTGCAGTTGAAGCACAAAGATTATTATCTATTAGTTTAGAAAATAGTATTGGTTAAAATCATTTTACATAAAATTATATAAATAATATGTTAATAATAAAAAACTTATACGTTAATATTAATAAAAAAAATATTATAAAAAACTTAAATTTACATATAAAACCAGGTAAAATCCATGTCATTATGGGACCTAATGGTTCAGGTAAAAGTACGTTATCATATGTATTAGCAGGACATTCTTCATATATTATACCACAAGGACAAATTTTATATAAAAATCAAGATTTATTAAATATGAAACCAGAAATAAGAGCTTGTGAAGGATTATTTGTAGCTTTTCAGCATTCACCTGATATACCTGGTGTTACGAATTATATATTTTTATATAACGCATTAAATTCTATACGTAAATATAAAAATCTTAAATTAATAGATAGGTTTATTTTTAAAGATATCATTAACAATAATTTAAAAATTATAGGTAAATCTAAAGCATTTATACAACGCTTTGTTAATGTTGGGTTTTCTGGTGGGGAAAAAAAAATTAATGATATATTACAAATGTTAGTATTAGAACCAAATCTATGTATTTTAGATGAAATTGATTCTGGTTTAGATATTGATGCTTTAAAAAAAGTTGCTACTATTATTAATAGTATGAGAAATAAAAAAAGATCATTTATTATTATTACACATTATCAACGTATTTTAAATTATATTAAACCAGATTATGTACATATATTAAATAATAATACTATTATTAAATCTGGAGATATAGGATTAGTATCTTGTTTAGAGGATCATGGATATGATAACATACATAGATAATGATACATTATATAAATTAGAAAAAATATATATACAAAATCAAAATAAAAAATTTAATTATATAAAAGAAAAATATTGGTTAAATTTTAAAAAATTACTAAAAACAAATTTTTTTAATAAAAAATATCAAAATTTTTTATATATTAATAAAGATATTTGTTTACATAATTATGATTATTTTTTTATAAAAAAAATTATTAAAGATAAAATTAATAATTTAATTTTAATGAAAAATGCTATTTATTTATATTTTATAAATGGTCTTTTATATAAAGATATAAGCGATATAACTAATAATTATTATAATATTACAATTAATGAATTAAATTGTGATAGAGATTTTTGTAATAGTTTCTACCAAAAAAATATTTATGTATATTTATCTTATATTTTATCTCAAAAATTAATATCTATTAATATTACAGATATTAGTAATAATACCAATAATATTAATAAACCTATCTATTTTATATATTTAAATATTAATAATACTAATAATATGCAAATATCTAATTATTATAATAATATTACTTTAAATAATAAAAATATAATTATTATTGAACATTTTATTAATTTAAATCAAAATTGTTTTAATAATACTTATACAAATTATTTTTGCAAAAATAATACTATATTAAAACATTATTTATTTATTACAGATCATTGTAATAAAATTAGTACTTATTGTTCTAATTATACATATCATTTATATAATACAATTCAAATGAAAAAATATGATTTATTATCCAATTATAAAAATATACATTATAATAATTATTTTAAATTTATAGGTAATAATTCTACATTAAAATATAAAAGTTTAATTTTAACTACAAAAAATAGTATAATTAATAATTATAATTATTTAAAACATAATAGTAAAAATTGTTATAGTTTTCAATTACATAAATCTATTGCTTTAAAAAATTCTATTATTAATTTAATTAGTAAATTATATATTAATAAAATAGCAAAGAAAACAGATGGACAAATTAATTATAATAGTTTAATTCTAGATCAAAATTCAGAAATAAATATGCAACCTAAATTAGATATTTATAATAATAATGTTAAATGTAAACATAGTGCATTAACAGGGAAAATAGATAAAACACAAATTTTCTTTTTAAGAACAAGAGGTATAAAACTCAGGAAAATATTTGCTATGTTAATTTATGCTTTTATAATAGATACTATCAATGATATAAATGATATTAATATAAAAGAAATAATTTCACAATATACATCTTATTATTATTTATTAATAGAGAATTATATTTAATGGATAATTATTCAATTAAAAATATTCGTAAACAGTTTCCTATTTTATCACGTAAAATTAATAGTCATAAATTTATTTATTTAGATAATGCAGCTACTGTACATAAACCTATAGATGTAATTAATACATTACAGAATTTTTATATAAAGAATTATGCAACAGTACATAGAGGTTCATATGATTTAAGTATAAATATGACTAATAATATTGAATATATACGTAAACAAATTGCAAAATTTATTAATGCTCCTTCATCAAAAGAAATAATTTTTACTAAAAGTACAACAGAAGGTATTAATTTTATTGCTAATACTTGGGCATTACAAAATATAAAATATAAACATAATATTATTATATCTGAGATGGAACATCATTCAAATATTTTACCATGGCAAATATTATCTAAAAAAATAGGTTTTACAATTAAAATTATTCCATTAACATTTAATGGTGAATTAAATATATCTAAATTATATAAATTAATTGATCAGAATACCAAATTAATATCTTTGACATATATTTCTAATGTTTTGGGAACGATTAACCCTATTAAAAAAATTATAGCATTAGCACGTAAAAAAAATATTATTACTTTAATAGATGGTGCACAAGCAATTGCAAATATTAATATTAATATACAAGATTTAAATTGTGATTTTTTTGTATTTTCAGGACATAAAATTTTTGGTCCTACAGGTATTGGTGTTTTATGGGGCAAAAAAGAAATATTAGAATCTATATCACCATGGGAATTTGGTGGAGGTATGATTAAATATTTTAATAAATTTCAAGATCCCATTTGGGAACAAGTGCCATGGAAATTTGAAGCAGGAACACCTAATATATCAGGTATAATTGGATTAAGTGCTGCATTAAAATGGTTTAAATCATTTGATATAAATAAAATTATTACATATAATAAATTTTTAACTAAATATACTTTAGAAAAATTAAATACAATTCCAAATATTAAAATATTTGGTAGCAATAAATTAAATAATCGTATAGGTATTATTTCTTTTAATATTAATCAACATCATGCCTATGATATAGGTAGTTTTTTAGATCAATATGGTATTGCCATACGTACTGGACATCATTGTGCTATTCCTGTAATGAATTATTATAATGTACAGTCTATGTGTAGAATATCCTTATCAATATATAATAATATTGAAGAAATAGATGTTTTTATAGAAAAATTAATATATATAAACAATTTATTATTAAATAAAAAATTATGAAAATATATCCTATAATAAATAGAAATATTATGGAGAAAAATTTTTTAAGTTGTTCTTCTTGGGAAGAAAAATATCTTTATATAATTGAATTAGGTAATAATATTCCATATTTATCATCAAAAGCTCATTCGTTAGAAAATTTTATTCCAGGTTGTCAAAGTCAAGTTTGGATATCAATAAAAATACAATCTAATAATTATGTAATATTTCATGGAGATAGTGATTCTGCCATAGTAAAAGGTCTATTAACAATGATTTTTATTTTTTATGAAAATAAAACCTATAATGAAATTATAAAATTTAATATAAATTTATGTTTTAAAAAATTAAATTTAAATAAATATTTAACAATATCTAGATTACAAGGAATAGAAACTATTATACAAACAATTAAAAATAAATTAACAAAAATAGTACAATATAAATTGTAGTTTGACGAATTAAATAATATTTAATGTGTTTTTTTAAACAGATAATTTAGAAGAAATAATATAGGAAATATTTAATATATGAAAAAAACAAAGATTGTTTGTACAATTGGTCCACAATCTGAATCAGTAAATATGTTATCAAAATTTTTAAATTTAGGCATGAATGTTATAAGATTAAATTTTTCACATGGCAATCATAATAACCATAAAAAAAGAATTATTAATTGTAGACAAGCTATGTATGAAACAGGGAAAAAAGCTGCAATATTATTAGATACTAAAGGTCCAGAAATTCGTACGATGTCTTTAGAACAAGGTAAAAAAGTTAATTTATATGCTGGACAAACATTTATATTAACTACTAACCAAAATTTTATTGGCAATAATACATGTATTGCAATAACTTATAATAATTTAGTAAATATCTTAAATAAAGATGATATTATTTTAATTGATGATGGTTTAATAGCCATGAAGGTTATAAAAATATATAATGATCAAATTATATGTCAAGTATTAAATAATGGTATTCTTTTAGAAAATAAAGGTATTAATTTACCAGGAATATCAATCCAATTACCTACTTTATCAGATCAAGATAAAAAAGATTTAATTTTTGCATGTGAAAATGAGGTAGATTATATTGCAGCTTCATTTATTCGTAAAAAACAAGATGTTTTAGATATTAAAGAATTTTTACAAATACATGGCGGAAGTCGTATACAAATTATTTCAAAAATTGAAAACCAGGAAGGATTAAATAATTTTGACGATATATTAAATGTATCTGATGGTATTATGGTTGCTAGAGGAGATTTAGGTGTAGAAATACCTGTAGAAGATGTAATATTTGCACAAAAAATGATTATTAATAAATGTAATTGTTTTGGTAAAATAGTAATTACAGCAACACAGATGTTAGATTCTATGATAAAAAATCCTCGTCCTACTAGAGCAGAAGCTGGTGATGTTGCTAATGCAATTTTAGATGGTACTGATGCTGTTATGTTATCTGGTGAAAGTGCTAATGGGCAATATCCACTTGAGTCTATTAGAATTATGTCTATTATTTGTGAAAGAACAGATTTAACTATGAATAATAGAATAAATTATTATCCAAATAATGATATGAGTATTACAGATGCTATATGTCGTAGTGCTGTAGAAATAGCAGAAAAATTGCAGGCACCTCTAATTATTGTAGCTACTAGATTAGGAAAATCTGCTAAAGCAATAAGAAAATATTTTCCTAAAGCAATGATTTTAGCTTTAACAACTGATACTAAAACAGCTAAACAACTTATTTTAAACAAAGGCACTATACCTAAAGTTGTAAAAAAAATATCATCTACAGATGATTTTTATATCATTGGTAAAAAAGTAGCATTATCTAGTAAATATGCTATTAAAGGTGATGTTATTGTTATGGTTTCTGGTGCGCTAGTACCTAGTGGTACAACAAATACTATTTCAGTACATATTATATAATTATTTATCTAAATAAAAAATATTTTATCAAATTATTTTTAATTTTTTAATTGCTTTATGTATTGTTATAATTGTATTATTAATATCGTGTATGGTATTAAATTTACCGAAAGAAATTCTAATAGAACTTTGTATTTCTTTTGTTGTTAGTCCTAATGCTTGTAATACGTGAGAATCTTGATAGTTATTTGATGTACATGCAGAAGATATTGAAACAGCGATATTTTGCATTTCTGTTAGTAATAATTTATTAAATATATTATTAAATCTTATATTTATAATATAGGGAGTACTGTTTTTAAAATCACCATTAATATATATATCTTTAATATTTTTAATACCATTCCATAATATTTGTTTAAATTTAGTTATTTTTAATAAATTTTTTTGATAATTCATATAAGATAGATGTAAAGCTTCAGTTAATCCTATAATTTGATGAGTTGCCAAAGTTCCTGATCTTATGTTGTTTTCTTGAGCACCACCATGTATTAATGGTATTAAATTATTAAATTTGGTATATAAAATGCCTATACCTTTAGGACCATAAAATTTATGTGCTGAAAATGACATTAAATCTATATTCATATCTAATACATTAATGTAAAATTTTCCTATGCTTTGTGTTGCATCTACATGAAATAAAATATTATGTTTTTTACATATTTTACCAATTTTTTTGATATTTTGTATAACACCTATCTCATTATTAATATGCATAATAGAAACTAAGATAGTTTCATTTTTTATACTATTTTCTAAAATTGTTAAATCTATTAACCCATACTTATTAATTTTTAAATAAGTAATATCACATAATTTTTTTTTTTCTAAAAAAAAACAAGTTTCTAATATGGATTTATGTTCGCTAACACATGTTATAATATGTTTTTTACATTGGTAATTATATATAATACCTTTAATTGCTAAATTATTAGATTCACTAGCTGTCGATGTAAATATAATATTATTTGGATCTGTACCACCTAAAATTTTTATAATTGTTTTTCTAGATTTGATAATATCTTGATTAACTTTTAATCCTAAATAATGTGTTGATGCAGGATTACCAAAATAGTTTTTAAGATAAAAATACATTTTTTTTGCAACTTTTTTATCTATTGGAGTAGTAGCTGCATTATCTAAATAAATTATTTTTTTATTTAATCTGTTCATATTTATATATTAATGATTTTAAAATAAAATGTTATATACATAGATAAAAATATTTAATCTATTATATAAATATCAAATTTTATAATTTATATATTATTTATTAAATTAATAACTAATTAATAAAGGTTTTTTATGAATGATAATATATCATATCAAAGACATCAAATAACTATTTTTATTTTTGATTCTGGTGTAGGTGGTTTGTCAATATTAAATTATATAAAAAATAAAATTTCTAATGTAAATTTTATTTATTTATTAGATAATGCATACTTTCCATATGGCAATAAATCTAAAGATTTTATTAAAAAACGCTTATTAAAAATATTATATAATATAATTAATAATTATAATATTACATTAGCTATTATAGGCTGTAATACGGCTAGTGTATCTAGTTTACCATATCTTAACCAATATTTTTCGTTTCCTATTATCGGTGTAACACCTGTGTTAAAAACAGCTATAAAAGTAACTAAAAATAATATAATAGGCTTATTAGCTACTGAAACTACAATAAATAGTTGTTATATAAAAAAACAAATTCGTAAACTTAATTATAATAATAAATATACAATACAAACATTTTCTTCGCCCGAATTAGTTTTATTAGCAGAACAAAAAGCATTAGGTCAAAGTATATCTCAAGATATACTTTTAAATATTTTTAATAATTATAATAAATTTATATTATATCCTGATACTATTATCTTAGGATGTACACATTTTATATTATTGAAAAATGAATTAACAAATATTTTTCCTAATACTACTAATTTTTTAGATTCCAATAAAACTATTTTACACATATTAAAAAAAAATATCATAAAAAAAAGTATGATATCTGATCATATCCAACATATTCTTTTATATACAAAAAATATTATTGAAATTAATAATATAAAAATTATATCAAAAAAATATGGTTTTAATATTTTTAAAAAAATAAAAATATTATAAAATTATTTATTATTTTGATAAAAAAAACTTGACTCTTTAATATTAAAATGTAAAATGTACTTAGTGTTTATATTTTTTTAAAGTTCTTTAATAATAAATAAAATGTTTTTTAGGACGTTCTCTTCAATGAGTATTATATTTTTGGATTTAAACTATAAAAATTATAATAATTTTTATAGGATATTTTTTCGTTTTTAATTGAAGAGTTTGATCATGGCTCAGATTGAACGCTGGCGGCAAGCCTAACACATGCAAGTCGAGCGGCAACGAAATAGAAATTATGTAAATTTTTTTTATTGTCGGCGAGCGGCGGACGGGTGAGTAATATCTGGGAATCTACCTTATAGAATGGGATAACTATTGGAAACGATAGCTAATACCGTATGATGTCGTGAGACCAAAGTGGGGGATCTATTTTTAGACCTCATGCTATAAGATGAGCCCAGACGGGATTAGCTTGTAGGTAAGGTAAAGGCTTACCTAGGCTACGATCTCTAGCTGGTCTGAGAGGATGATCAGCCACACTGGAACTGAGACACGGTCCAGACTCCTACGGGAGGCAGCAGTGGGGAATATTGCACAATGGGCGCAAGCCTGATGCAGCTATGCCGCGTGTATGAAGAAGGCCTTAGGGTTGTAAAGTACTTTCAATAAGGAAGAAGTAATAAAATATAATATATTTTATTATTGACGTTACTTATAAAAGAAGCACCGGCTAACTCCGTGCCAGCAGCCGCGGTAATACGGAGGGTGCTAGCGTTAATCGGAATTACTGGGCGTAAAGAGCACGTAGGCGGTTTATTAAGTCAGATGTGAAATCCCTAAGCTTAACTTAGGAACTGCATTTGAAACTAATTTACTTGAGTATCATAGAGGGGAGTAGAATTCCAGGTGTAGCGGTGAAATGCGTAGATATCTGGAGGAATACCAGTGGCGAAGGCGACTCCCTGGATGAATGCTGACGCTCAGGTGCGAAAGCATGGGTAGCAAACAGGATTAGATACCCTGGTAGTCCATGCTGTAAACGATGTCGACTTGGAGGTTGTAGGCTTGTCTTGTAGCTTCCGTAGCTAACGCGTTAAGTCGACCGCCTGGGGAGTACGACCGCAAGGTTAAAACTCAAATGAATTGACGGGGGCCCGCACAAGCGGTGGAGCATGTGGTTTAATTCGATGCAACGCGAAGAACCTTACCTGGGCTTGACATGTAGAGAAAAGCCGTAGAGATACGGTGTCCTTCGGGGTTCTGAGACAGGTGCTGCATGGCTGTCGTCAGCTCGTGTTGTGAAATGTTGGGTTAAGTCCCGCAACGAGCGCAACCCTTGTCCTTTGTTGCCAACGGTTCGGCCGGGAACTCAAAGGAGACTGCTGGTGATAAGCCGGAGGAAGGTGGGGATGACGTCAAGTCATCATGGCCCTTACGACCAGGGCTACACACGTGCTACAATGGTATATACAAAGGGAAGCATCCTCGCAAGAGTAAGCGGATCTCATAAAATATATCTTAGTTCGGATTGGAGTCTGCAACTCGACTCTATGAAGTCGGAATCGCTAGTAATCGTAGATCAGAATGCTACGGTGAATACGTTCCCGGGCCTTGTACACACCGCCCGTCACACCATGGGAGTGGGTTGTAAAAGAAGTAGGTTGCTTAACCTTACGGAGAGCGCTTACCACTTTGTGATTCATAACTGGGGTGAAGTCGTAACAAGGTAACCGTAGGGGAACCTGTGGTTGGATCACCTCCTTTTATTATAATTACTCTATGTGGAGAACGTTCTGAAAAACATTTTATTATTATATAAAATTTTTAATTATAAGTTCTTTGAAAATTTGGTTATTATATAATTATTTTAACATAGTATTTTTTATAAATACTATATAAAATTATTGAAACGATTGTGGGTTGTAAGGTTAAGTAAAATAAGCGTATACGATGGATGCCTTGGCAGTCAGAGGCGATGAAGGACGTGCTAATCTGCGAAAAGCGTCAATAAGTTGATTCGAAACGTTATTAATTGGCGATATCCTAATGGGGTAACCTAATGTATTTAATCATACATTATCGTTATTTGAATATATAGAATAACGAAGCAAACCAGGAGAACTGAAACATCTAAGTATCCTGAGGAATAGAAATCAATAGAGATTTCCTTAGTAGTGGCGAGCGAAACGGAAACAGCCCAAAGATATTAGTTAATATTATTTTAATAGAAGTGTCTGGAAAGTCATACGATACAAGGTGATAGTCCTGTATATAAAAAAATAATATTAACATTCTTAAAGAGTAAAACGAGACACGTGAAATCTTGTTTGAAGATAGGGGGATCATCCTCTAAGGCTAAATACTACTGACTGACCGATAGTGAACTAGTACCGTGAGGGAAAGGTGAAAAGAACCCCGGTTAGGGGAGTGAAATAGAACCTGAAATCGTATACGTACAAGCAGTAGGAGCATTTTAATAATGTGACTGCGTACCTTTTGTATAATGGGTCAGCGAGTTATATTTTGTAGCAAGGTTAACTGTGTAAGGGAGCCGTAGGGAAACCGAGTTTTAATAGAGCGTTAAGTTGCAAGATATAGACCCGAAACCCGGTGATCTAGCCATGAGCAGGTTGAAGGTAAGGTAATACTTACTGGAGGACCGAACTGACTAATGTTGAAAAATTAGCGGATGACTTGTGGTTAGGGGTGAAAGGCCAATCAAACCGGGAGATAGCTGGTTCTCCCCGAAAGCTATTTAGGTAGCGCCTCGTGTTATTCGTATTCGGGGGTAGAGCTCTGTTTCGGTTAGGGAGTCATCCAGACTTACCAATCCGATGCAAACTTCAAATACCGAATATCGTTATCACGGGAGACACACAGCGGGTGCTAACGTTCGTTGTGGAAAGGGAAACAACCCAGATCGCTAGCTAAGGTCCCTAAGTTATAATTAAGTGGGAAACGATGTGGGAAGGCATAAACAGCCAGGATGTTGGCTTAGAAGCAGCCATCATTTAAAGAAAGCGTAATAGCTCACTGGTCTAGTCGTCCTGCGCGGAAGATATAACGGGGCTAAATTATACACCGAAGCTGCGACAATAAGTGTTATTACATTTATTGGGTAGGGGAGCGTTCTGTAAGTCGTTGAAGATAAATTGTAAAATTTATTGAAGATATCAGAAGTGCGAATGCTGACATGAGTAACGATAAAATAGGTGAAAAACCTATTCGCCGAAAGACTAAGGTTTCCTATCCAACGGTAATCGAGGTAGGGTTAGTCGACACCTAAGGTGAGGCTGAAAAGCGTAATCGATGGATAACAGGTTAATATTCCTGTACTTGGTATTATTATGAAGGGGGGACGAAGAAGGTTAGATTATCCAGGTGATGGTTGTCTTGGTTTAAACGTTTAGATGGATTATTTAGGCAAATCCGGATAATTATTAACATTGAGGCGTGATGACGAAATACTTTATTGTATTGAAGTAATTGATACCATACTTACAAGAAAATCCTCTAAGTATTTAAAATAATATTAAATCGTACTATAAACCGACACAGGTGGTCAGGTAGAGAATACTAAGGCGTTTGAGAGAACTCAGGTGAAGGAACTAGGCAAAATAGTGCCGTAACTTCGGGAGAAGGCACACTGATAGTAAGTGACAAAATTTACTTTTAGAGCTGAATTCAGTCTAAGATAACAGCTGGCTGCAACTGTTTATTAAAAACACAGCACTGTGCAAACACGTAAGTGGAAGTATACGGTGTGACGCCTGCCCGGTGCCGGAAGGTTAATTGATGAAGTTATCATTTTTTGAGAAGCTTTTGATCGAAGCCCCGGTAAACGGCGGCCGTCTACTTCAGCCCCAGGATGTGATGAGCCGACATCGAGGTGCCAAACACCGCCGTCGATATGAACTCTTGGGCGGTATTAGCCTGTTATCCCCGGAGTACCTTTTATCCGTTGAGCGATGGCCCTGTCATATAGAACCACCGGATCACTAAGACCTGCTTTCGCATCTGTTTGAACCGTCATTCTTACAGTTAAGCCAGCTTATGCCTTTGCACTAACCTCACGATTTCCGACCGTGATTAGCTGACCTTAAGTGCTCCTCCGTTACTCTTTGGGAGGAGACCGCCCCAGTCAAACTACCCACCAGACATTGTCTCTAACCCGGATTACGGGTTTAGGTTAGAATATTAAGTATTTAAGGGTGGTATTTCAAGGTTGACTCCATACTAACTAGCGTTAATACTTCTATGTCTCCCACCTATCCTACACATAAATAATCAATATTCAATATCAAGCTATAGTAAAGGTTCACGGGGTCTTTCCGTCTTGCCGCGGGTACACTGCATCTTCACAGCAATTTCAATTTCACTGAGTCTCAGGTGGAGACAGTCTGGCCATCATTACGCCATTCGTGCAGGTCGGAACTTACCCGACAAGGAATTTCGCTACCTTAGGACCGTTATAGTTGTCCCAAGGGTATGGCTGTTCGCCATTTAAAGTGGTACGCGAGCTGGGTTTAGAACGTCGTGAGACAGTTCGGTCCCTATCTGCCGTGGGCGTTGGAAGATTGAAAGGATTTGCTCCTAGTACGAGAGGACCGGAGTGAACGCATCTCTGGTGTTCGGGTTGTCATGCCAATGGCATTGCCCGGTAGCTAAATGCGGAAAAGATAAGCGCTGAAAGCATATAAGCGCGAAACTTACCTTAAGATTATTCTTCCCAGGATATTTATTTATTTTATAGATATCCCTAAAGGGACGTTAAAGACTATGACGTTGATAGGCTGGGTGTGTAAGCATAGTAATATGTTGAGCTAACCAGTACTAATAAACACCCGTGAGTCTTAACCTTACAACACCAGAATCGTTTTTATTATTGTAACTTATTTAAAATTAGATTATATAATTTAATTTTGATCCTAGTATATATAACGCAATGGTACCACCTGAATCCATACCGAACTCAGAAGTGAAACGTTGTAGTGCCGATGGTAGTATGGGGTTTCCCCATGTAAGAGTAGGAAAATACTAGGATCAGAGTAAAACTTTATCAGTATTTTTAATAAAATATCTTTTTTTATTATAATATGCCGGCTTAGCTCAGATGGTAGAGCAACTGACTTGTAATCAGTAGGTCACCAGTTCGATCCCGGTAGCCGGCATAAAATGCTGTTTTTATATTTTAAAATTGGTGGGATACCCAAGTGGTTAACGGGAACAGACTGTAAATCTGTCGTTTTTGACTTCGAAGGTTCGAATCCTTCTCCCACCACCATATCTATTAATGTCTTTCATTTGCAGACATTGTATAATGGTATTACTTTAGCCTTCCAAGCTAATGATGCGGGTTCGATTCCCGCTGTCTGCTCCATTATTAATTAAATAATTTTTATAAATATTTTGCTGATATAGCTCAAAATAGGTAAGAGCATGCTCTTGGTATGGGCAAGGTTCCCAGTTCAATTCTGGGTATCAGCATACTATATAATATTAATGTATAATTAAGTATAAATAATAAACATTTTGTATGTTTTATTTAAAATATATGTAATTATATTTATATAATTCAAGTAAGGATAATTACATGATAGTATTTAAATCACAAAAAGATCCTACTTTAACATGGTTTCTATCTTACTGTAGTATTCAAAAATATTCTGCTAAAAAAATTTTAATAAATCAAGGTGACATAGTACAAAATGTGTATTATATTTTAAAGGGAAGTGTAACAGTTCTAATGCATAATAAAAACAATAATAAAGAAATTATTTTATACTATTTAAATTCTGGAAATTTTATAGGGACATTAGGAATTTTTGATAATATTAATAAATTAAGTACAACATTAGTAAAATCTAAAACAGAATGTGAAGTTGCAGTAATATCTTATCAAAAGTTTTTAAATTTAATTAAAATTAATAATAATATTATTATGACAATTGCTTCACAAATAGCAAATAGATTATATTTTATTTCTAAAAAAATTAGAGATTTAATTTTTTTGAATGTACAACAAAGAATTAATATTACATTATTACATTTAGCACAATTACCTGAAGCAATTACGCATCCAGATGGTATGCAGATTAAAATTACTAGACAAGAAATAGGGAAAATAGTTGGTTGTTCACGAGAAACAGTAGGTAGAATATTAAAAATTTTAGAAAATAATAATATTATATCTGCAAAAGGTAAAACAATTATTGTATATGGTACTCGTTAATCAGATTTTTGTCTTATTCCTAATGATTTATATACTTTATTTAATGTTATTAAAGCTTGTGTTTTTGCTTTTTTAGAACCATTATTAAGTATATTATTTAAATATTCTTCGTTTTGTCTATAAAAATTATATTTTTTTCTTAAATTAGTTAAAAATGTGCATAATTTTTCTACTAAATAAAATTTAAAATCCATATATGATTTATTATGGAATTGTATTTCCAATTTTTTAATTGAAATATTAGTTATATTACTTAATATATTTAATAAATTAGAAATACCAGGTTTAGATTTTGTATTATATATAATTAATGGTGGATTGTCAGAATCTGTAACTGCATGTAAAATTTTTTTTTTAACTGTTGTATTATTATCAAATAAACTAATAATATTATTTTTATTAGTATCTGATTTAGACATTTTTTTTAGAGGATTTAATAAAGACATAATAGAATTACCATATTTTTTAACTATTTGTGTTGGTATATTAAATATTTTACCATAAATATTATTAAATCTATTAGCAATAGTTCTTGTTAATTCTAAATGTTGTATTTGATCTTTACCTACTGGAATTTTAGTTGCTTGATATAATAAAATATCTGATGCCATTAATATAGGATAATTAAATAAACCAACATTAATTTGTTGATTATATATTTTTTTATTTTTAAATTGAGTCATTCTATTTAATTCACCAAAGTGTGTAAAACAATTTAAAATCCAATTTAATTGATTATGATATGGAATATCAGATTGTAAAAAAATAATATTTTTTAAAGGATCAATATCACAAGCTAATAATATTGATAATGTATCTAAAATATTATTTTGTAATACATTATTATGTTGTATATTTGTTAAGGCATGTAAATCTGCAATACAATATATACAAAAATATTTTTTTTGCATTAGTTTCCATTGACTTAATGCACCAATATAATTACCAATAGTTAATTCACCAGTTGGTTGAATACCACTAAAAACAATTGATTTTTGTGACATAAAATATAAATCCTATTACAAAATTTTAATAATTTAACATATTATTTTATATATTTTCTGATTAATTGTATATTTTTTATATAAGAATGTTGATTATTAAAAATAGCAGATCCCATTACTAATATATCAGCACCATAATTAACTATTTTATTAATATTATTAATATTAATGCCTCCATCAATACTTAATAAAATATTATTGTTATTATGATTTAATATATTTTTTACTTGTTTTATTTTTTTATAAATAAAAGGTAAAAATAACTGTCCTGCAAAACCTGGATTAACTGACATAATTAATATTATATCTATTTTGTCTAAAGTATAATCTAAATAATGTAAAGAAGTTGTAGGATTTAATGCTAAACCAGCCTTACAACCATATTCCTTTATTAAAGATAAACTACGATCAATATGATATGAATTTTCTGGATGAAAAATAATACAATTAGCACCAGATTTAGCAAATGAAATAATTAAATTATCTACTGATTTTGTCATTAAATGTACATCAATATTAGATGTAATACCATAATCTCTTAAAGATTGTAAAACCATTGGCCCAAATGTAAGATTTGGGACATAATGATTATCCATAACATCAAAATGTATAAGATCTGCTCCTGCTGTTAAAACATTATTAATATCTTGTCCTAAACATGCAAAATTAGCGGATAAAATAGATGCTGCAATTAAATATTTTTTCATATGTATTTTATGGAAATAATAATGTTTTTAAATTTTTAAATTTTGTAATCTATTAAAAGATGTAATTATAATATCAGTATTAATTTTATTAAATATAATGGCTTTACCTATATTTATAGGAATAATAATACGAACATTATTATTATAAACCTTTTTATCTACTAATATATGTTTTAAAAAATTTTTTATATTAATATTATTTGGACATTTTATAGGTAAATTACACATTTTTAGTAAATTAATAATTCTTATGGTTTCTTTATGTTTAAATAATTGTAATTCTTCTGATATTAAAGAAGATAATATTATACCTACTGATATTGCTTCACCATGCAACCATGTACCATATCCTACTTCTGTTTCAATTGCATGACCGAACGTATGTCCTAAATTTAATAAAGCTCTTTGATTGTTTTCATATTCGTCTTTTTCAACAATTTTAGCTTTTAATTCACAACATTTAAATACACAATATTTTATTGATATTGGTTCTAGATTTAATATATTTTGTATATTTAATTCTAACCAATAAAAAAAATCTTTATCAAAAATAATACTATATTTAATAATTTCTGCAATACCTGCAGATAATTCTCGTTTTGATAAACTACATAAACAACTTAAATTAATTAAAACAGATATAGGTTGATAAAAACTACCTATCATATTTTTACCTAAAATATGATTTACAGCAGTTTTACCACCTATAGAAGCATCAACTTGTGCTAAAAGTGTCGTAGGAATTTGAATAAATCTTATACCTCTCTGATATAGAGACGCTGCTAATCCTGTTAAATCACCAATAACACCACCACCTAAAGCTATTAATATAGAATCTCTATTACATTTTTTTTGAATTAATTTTGTAAAAATAATATTTAGAGTTTTTAAGTTTTTATATTGTTCCCCTTCTGGGATAAGAATATAATTGTAATTAATTCCTATTATATTCAGTAATTCAGCAAGTTGTTGAAAATATAAATCAAAAATAATTTTATTAGTTACTATCATAACTTGACTTTGTATTTGTAAAAAATTAAATAAATCTTTTTTATTAAACAAATTAAAGTCAATAATAATCGGATATTTATGTTTTGTGGTTGATACTATAAGAGAATCCATCATTTATATTATAGTCCTTATTATATATTTTTATTTATTAAACTAATAAGTTGATTAGCAACAACTTTAGCGCTATATTCATCAGTTTTAATAATAATATCAGCTATACTATTATATAAATGATTCCGTTCTTTAGCTAATTTTTCAAAAATTTTTATTTGTGTAATTTGATCTTTTTGATTAATTAAAGGACGTTTTTTATCTCTCTTTGTTCTACTTAATTGTTTATCTATAGTTGTTTGTAAATATATTACAATTCCTCTAGAAGATAATATTTTTCTAGTACTATGAGACAGTACTGATCCTCCTCCTGTTGCTAATATAATACCTTGTTTTTGAGTAATTTCATCAATTATTTTTTTTTCACGTTTTCTAAAGCCAGATTCTCCTTCTACATCAAACACCCAATTTATATCTGCACCTGTACGGCGTTCAATCTCATAATCTGAATCAAAAAAATCCATATTTAATAGATGTGCTAATTGACGTCCAATAGTACTTTTACCTGCACCCATAGGTCCTATTAAAAATATATTTCTTTTTTCTGCCATTTTATCTCTATATACTAAGTTAAAATTCATATTAAAAAACATTATATAAAATATATAAAATCAACTAAATTATAGGATTGATTATATATTTTATAAAATACTATATATAAAATATTTTTAAATATATATAAATTAATATTTATAATTAATATATATCATATTAATTCATATAACTTATAATATTTATACAAAAAATATAGAAAAGATAATAAATAAAATTATATATATTAAATATATTATTCTTGTTTATATAAGAAATGATAAGATAATATTAAAATATTATCTTATCTTATAAAAATTATAAATTAGATAAAGATAAAAAATAATTTATATTATTTATAAATTGATTAGGATTTTCTAATGTACCTTTTTCTGCTAGAATAGCTTCATCTAATAGTAGATTAATTAGTTTATTAAAAATATTATCATCTATTATTTTCATAATTTTTTTAATTAAATCATGTTTAGGATTTAATTCAAAATTATATTTAATTTCAGGAGTGCTTTGTCCAGCTGCTGCAAATAATTTTGCCATTTGTGTACTCATTTCATTAACATCTGTAGTAACAATAGCAGGAGTATGTACTAAACGATTTGTTAAACAAACTTTTTTTACTTTATTACCTAAAAGTTTTTGAATTTTTTTTAAAAAAGGTTCAAATTCTTTTTCTATTTGATTTATATCTTTTGTATTATCTTGATCTATTAATTCATTTAATGATTCATCTTTTTTACTAATAGATTGTAATGGTTTACCCATAAATTCTGTAATATAACTCATCATCCATTCATCAATGTGATCTGTTAATAATAGAACTTCAATTCCTTTTTTAATAAAAAATTCTAAATGTGGACTACTTTTTGCTGTAATATAATTATCAGCAGTTAAAAAATATATTTTTTTTTGTCCTGTAACCATTCTATTTATATAATCTTGTAATGATACTATTTGTTCATCATTATTATTATTTGTAGAAGCAAAACGCAATAATTTAATAATAGTATCCTTATTATTAATATCTTCTGCTGGTCCTTCTTTTAAGACTAATCCAAATTTTTTCCAAAAAGTATTATATAAATTATCTATTTTGGTAATTTTTAATAACATATTTAAAACTTTTTTTGTTAACAAAATTTTCATATTACGAATAATATTATTATTTTGTAAAATTTCTCTAGAAATATTTAATGGTAAATCATTAGAATCAATTAAACCTCTAACAAATCTTAAATATTTAGGTAATAATTGTTCTGCATCTTCCATAATAAATACTCTTTGTACATAAAGTTTTAATCCATTTTTATAATCTCTATTCCTGATATCCCACGGTACATTAGTAGGAATATATAATAAACTAATATATTCTTGTTTTCCTTCAACATGATTATGACTCCAATACATTGGATCTGTAGAATCATAAGTTAATTGTTTATAAAATTCTTTATATTCATTATCACTAATTTCTGTTTTATTACGTAACCATATTGCTTGTGCTTTATTAATTTGTTCCCATACATTTTTTTTTGTTTTATCATCATATACTTCAAGTTCTATAGGCAAAGAAATATGATCTGAATATTTACTAATAATATTTTTAATACGCCATGTGTCTAAAAATTCACTAGCATTATCACGAATTTTTAATGTAATATGTGTACCACGTGTTTTTTTTTCACAATAAGAAATACTATATTCACCTTCACCTTGTGAACACCATAATACTCCTTTATTAATATTTAAACCAGCTGCTCTAGTTTTAACTATTACTTCATCAGAAACTATAAAAGCAGAGTAAAAACCTACTCCGAATTGTCCTATTAATTGTGTATTATCTTTATTTTGATTATTTTTAATAGATTCAATAAATTCTTTAGTACCTGATTTTGCAATAGTACCTAAATTTTCAATAACCTCATGATATGACATGCCAATGCCATTATCACTAATAATAATAGTTTTATCTGTTTTATTTATTTTAATTTGAATTTTTAATGAAGTATTATTTTCATATAATTTATCATTAGATAATGCTTGGAATCTTAATTTATCAGCCGCATCAGATGCATTTGATATTAATTCTCTTAAAAAAATTTCTTTATTTGAATATAAAGAATGTATCATTAAATGTAATAATTGTTTAACTTCAGATTGAAATTGTTTAATTTCTGGTTTTGGCATTATGTTTTCTCTTATAATAATAATGATAAATATGATTATATATCAAAAAATTAAAAATATTAATTAATAGATACAACAAAAAATTTTTTATAAAATATAATATATAAATTTTAATTAAAACATGATATAGCTTCTAAAATAATTTGTTCAAAACCAATTTGACATGTGGGTGCTAAACATAAATTTTTTCTTCCTACAATAAATATTTTATTTAACATGTTAATATCATTCAAAGAAAAATTATCACAAATTTTTTTTATATATATTTCTTCTTTATTACATTGTATACTATTATCGATATTAAACTTATTATGTTGAGAATATAATATTTTATATTTTAAAACATTATGTAATAATAATAATATTTCTGAAATAATATTATCCCAATTTATATTATAAATACATATTTTATTTATTAATAAAAAAGATTGATTATAATTTTTTTGTTTTAAACTAAATACTAATTGAAATATATATTTATTTTCAATTAATCCTAATATTAAATTTAAATTATTTATATTTAAATGACCCATAGCAATTAATTGATCTGTTAAATTTAATGCATCTCTGAAACTACCATAAGAAGCATTTGATAAAATTGGTAATATTTGATTATCATATGATAATTTTTCTATATCTAATATTTGTTTTAATCTTTTAATAATTAAATTGGATTCTATTAATTTTAAATGAAATTGTATGCATCTTGATTGTATTGTTATAGGAATTTTATTTAATTCAGTAGTTGCAAAAATAAATTGTACATTTTTTGGTGGTTCTTCTAAAATTTTTAATAAAGCATTAAAACTATGTTTAGATAACATATGAAATTCATCAAAAATATATACTTTATATCTACCATACAGAGGAGGATAGTGAATTGTATCTATGATATCTCTCATATCTTCTACTTTAGTTTTAAAAGCTGAATCTAATTCAATAACATCTAAAAAAACGTTGTTTTGAATATCCTTACAATTTGTACAACAATTACATGGATTATTCGTTAAGCCTTTTTTACAATTTAGACCCATTGCAAAAATTCTTGCTAATGTTGTTTTACCAATTCCTCTACTACCAGAAAGAATCCAAGCATGATGTATTTTATTTGTTAATAAGCTATATTTCATAGCTTGTATTATATGATCTTGTCCAATTACATCATTAAATGATTGAGGTCGCCATTTTCTTGCTAATACTGTATAAGTCATCGTGATTATGAATTAAATAAAATTATATCATTTATATATTCTTAAAGAAGATAACGCAACTTAATTTTTTACACATATTATATTTATTACAGCTGCTTCTTTCCAGACCTGACTGAGTTTATAAAATAATATTGTTTTGAATAAGTTACGTTATCTGACTATCATTATAAAATAATATAATTTTATTTACAACATAAATTAAGTGTTTTATTTTTTATATGATGTAATATTAATATTTTTTTTAACTATTATTTTTTCATGAAATTTAAATTGTATTATATAATTTCCAATAAATCTAATAGGTTTTTTAGGTAAAGAAATTTCTTTTTTATCTATTGAAAAATTTAATTTTTTTAATGCTGTAATAATATCTATTTTACTAATAGAACCAAATAATTTACCTTTATTACTTGTTCGCACTTGTATTATTATATTTTCAATGTTTTCTGTAAATTTTTTTGCTTTTAATTTAGCTTGTTCTAAATCTTTTAATGATTCTAATTTTAATTTTTTAACTTGAGTTTTTAAAATATTGATATTATCTTTTGTTGCCAATATGCATTTATTATTAGGAATTAAATAATTACGTGCATATCCTTTTTTTACATTAACAATGTCAGATTTTTTTCCTATTCCTATAATATTATCTAATAAAATTATTTGCATAACTTTTGATACTCATTATTATTTATGATGATCAGTATAAGAGATTAATGATAAATATCGTGCAATTTTTATTGCTTTAGATAATTGACGCTGATATTTTGCTTTTGTTCCTGTAATTCTACTTGGAACTATTTTACCACTTTCTGTAATAAAATTTTTTAAAATATGAATATCTTTATAATCAATTTCTTTTATTCCTTCTGCAGTAAATCGACAAAACTTACGACGACGAAAATAACGTACCATATTATTTATACTCCATAAAATATTGTATTTCCATTATATAATTTTATTATATTAAGTATTATTTATATTTTTTTAAGCAAATTACTACGATTTTCTTGATGTTCATCTTTAGATTTTAAAATGGATGATATAATTGTTCTATTTGTTTTTGTATGTAAAATAATATATCTAATAATAGATTCATTAATTCTAAATTTTGTTTCTAAATCTAAAATAATATTTTGGTTTTTTTCTAAACATATATTCATAAGAACATAATAAGCTTTATGAATTTTTTTTATTGGATATGCTAATGGTCTTCTACCCCAATCTTCGAATTTAGATATAGAACCTTTATTTTTACAAATAAATTTTTTATATGATGTTACTATATTATTAACTTGTTCACTTTGATCTGGATGTATCAGTAATACTATTTCATAGTATTTCATTATACTATTGCTCCTTATGGATTAAAAGTTTTTAATAGGCTTAAAAACAAGGAACTTAAACATATATAGATAAAAATGATTGTAATATAATATATTCTATATTACAAATATATATTAATAAAAATATTGTATGAATTTAATATATGGATAATAATACTTGGAAATTATTTTTACATAAAGAAAAACAAAAAAAATATTTTATAAAAATAATTAATAAAATTAATACAGATATTATTTGTGGTAAAATAATTTATCCATCTAAACAATATATTTTTCATATATTTAATATATTAAATTTTGAAAAATTAAAAGTAGTAATTTTAGGACAAGATCCTTATCATGGAATAAATCAAGCTAATGGTTTAGCATTTTCTGTAATGCCATATGTTAAAAAAATTCCTCCTACATTACAAAATATTTATAAAGCTATAAATTTTGATATACCAAATTTTTATATTCCTAATCATGGATATTTAATTGATTGGGTTAAACAAGGTATAATGTTGTTAAATACTATATTAACTGTAGAAGCAAATAATGCACAATCACATGCTAACATTGGTTGGGAAATTTTTACAGATAATATTATTAATGTTATTAGCACATACTATAATAATATAGTATTTTTACTATGGGGTAAAAAAGCACAACAAAAAATATACTTAATAAATCAAAAAAAACATTTAGTATTACAAACATCACATCCTTCACCATATTCATATCATAAAGGATTTGCACATTGTCAACATTTTTCTCAAACAAATACATATTTACGTAAACATTATATCAAACCTATTAATTGGATTATTAAAAATATATAAATATTATTAATTTAAAAGTTTTATATATACTGAATATATATTCATATAGATATTAATATTTAATAAATATTTAATTTTTATAAAAAACTTTCGTTAATATAAAATATATGTAAAATAAATCTTAATAATATGATCTAAGTATATATAAGGTTGAAAATTTTATAATGAAATCTGTAGGATTTATTGGTTGGAGAGGTATAGTAGGTTCTGTATTATTACAAAGAATGATTAAAAAAAACGATTTTAATAAAATAAAAGTAACTTTTTTTACTACTTCACAGTTTAATAAATATTTTCCTTTAAATATTAAAAATATTAATAAAACATTACACAATGCATATGATATTGAGCAATTATTGTTATTAGATATTATTATCACTTGTCAGGGCAGTGAATATACAAATAAAATATATTATAAATTGCGTCAAAAAGGATGGCAAGGTTATTGGTTAGATGCTGCCTCTAATTTAAGAACTGATGATAATACTATAATTGTACTAGATCCTGTAAATCTTGATTTAATTAAAGAAAAAATAGATATTGGTATTAAAACTTTTGTTGGAGGAAATTGTACAGTTAGTTTAATGCTAATGGCTTTAGGAGGTTTATTTAAAAAAAATTTAATTGACTGGATTTTTGTATCTACATATCAAGCTATTTCTGGTGCAGGTGCTAAATATATTAAAGAATTATTATTACAAACTAATTTTTTACATGAAAACATTACAGATATTATACATAGTAATAAATTTAATATATTAGAAGTAGAAAAAATTATTACATTACTTTTAAATAATAAAGAATTTCCACAACAATATTCTACCATACCTTTAGTAAATAATGTTATTCCATGGATTGATAAACAAATTAATAACGGTCAAACTAAAGAAGAATGGAAGGGACAATTCGAGACTAATAAAATTTTAAATAATAAAAATATTATCCCAATAGATGGTATTTGTGTAAGAGTACCAACATTACGTGCTCATAGTCAATCTTTTATGGTTAAATTAAATAAAGATCTTTCTATTAAAAATATTGAAGATATTATTCAATCACATAATAAATGGGTTAAGATCATACCTAATGATTATATATATACTACAAAATATTTAACACCATGTGCAGTAAACAGAACATTAAATATTCCTGTCGGAAGAATAAAAAAATTAAATATAGAGAAAAATTGTTTTTCAATGTTTACTGTAGGCGATCAATTGCTTTGGGGTGCTGCAGAACCATTAAGAAGAATGTTAAAATTATTAATTTAACATTTTAAGCAAAATACATATATTTTATCTTGTATTTTATTAATATTAAAAGTAATATTTTTATATAAATAAGATAATTGTTTATCTTATTTATTTATAAAATTATATAATTTTATAAATAATGTTTATATAACATTCTTTATATAAAATACAACTTTATTGTGGAGTAAGCCATGCGATTTTTTACTAAGAAAGTATCAATATTATTGATATTGATTTTAACTGTTAGTTTAAATACACCAATGGTAAAAGCAACAACATTAACAAATGCAGGATGGTGGAGTAGTAGTAAAAATAATAATTCTACTGAAAATAAAACAAATACACCATTAAACAAGCAAAAACATGAAGAAAAAAAATTAGATAATACTATTAAAAAATCAACATTATCATTTAATGGATTAACAAATGAACAAATAATAGATGTTTTAATTAAATTATTAAATGATAAGTTCAATCATATAATGGATAATGTATCTTCTGCTGTAACAAATAATAATGATGATGTATCGAATAATCTGAAAAAATTATCTACTCCTAAAGAAGAAAAAAAATTAGATAATATTGATATAAATAAAGATAATAATATAGTTTTTTCAAAAATTAATATTTTACAAAATAAATTACAAAAAGAATCTTATGCATTAGGTGTGTCTTTTGGAAAATATTTAAAAAATGCTTATGATGAACAAGTAAAAATTAATATAAAATTAGATAAACATTATATTATACAAGGCATTCAAGATATCTTATATAATCAACAAATTTTATTATCTAATGAAGAAATACAAAATAATATTCAGCTATTAGAAATAGATATTAAAAATGCTTCAATTAATTTTATAAAATTACAAGCACATAAAAATGATATTTTAGGTAAAGAATATATTAATAATTTTGCTAAAATGAAAAATGTTAAAAAAACTAAAACAGGTTTATTGTATAAAATACAAAAAACTGGGAAAGGATCTTATATCCCACAACATGGCAATGTATTAATAACAGTTAATTATATTGGTAAATTAATAGATGGTACAGAATTTGATAATACTTTCTCAAGAAAAATGCCATTATCTATTAATTTACAAAAAGTAATACCTGGTTGGCAAGAAGGTTTAAAATATGTTAAAAAAGGTGGTAAAATAATCTTAGTAGTTCCTCCTAATTTAGCTTATGGACATAATTTAATTCCAGGTATACCAGTTAACTCTACATTAATTTTTGAAATTGAGTTAATAGATTTTAAACCTAATATGTCTAATAAAAATCATTATATAAAAAATAAAAAAATACATACTATTTTTAAAATACAAAAAAATGTAAAAAAATCTTCATTCATTAATAATTAAATTATTTTAATTTTATACAAAAATATTGAAATATTTCTATATTTTAAGGGATATAGTATGGTTTTTATATTATTAGTTACTTCAGCACCTTTTGGGACACAAAATGCTTATTCAGCATATTTTTTTGCACAAACTCTGATTAAGGAAAAATATACTTTAAAAAGTATATTTTTTTATCGTGATGGTGTATTTAATGCTAATAAACACTTTATTATATCTAATAAATTTAATTTAACTAAATCTTGGATAGAGCTAAGTATAAAATATAATGTAGATTTACATGTATGTGTTAATTCTTCTATCATAAGAGGTCTTTTAAAAAAAGAATATATGGATAATATGTGCATGAATCAACAGAATATTTTTATTAATAAAACTTTTAAAATAATAAGTTTAACAACATTAGCAATATCTATATTAGACTGTGATCGTTTAGTGCAATTTTAATGAATAATATAGCTGTTATTTTTTCTACATCACCTTATGGAAATAATTCTGGTAAAGAAGGATTAGATGCTATTATTTCTATATCCTCATTTATTGAGGATATAGCTTTATTTTTTATTTCAGATGGTATTTTACAAATAAAATCATGCCAAAAACCAGATAATATATTATTTCATAATCATAGTATTAGTTTCAAAATTTTAACTTTATGTAATATTAATAAATTTTTTGTTTGTGATAAATCTTTAAAAAAATTAGGTATAAAAAATAACATTAATAATTGGACTATCCCAGTTAAAATCATAACACCAAGATTATGGCATAAATACATTAGTTGCTATAACATAATTATGAATTTTTAAAAAATATCATGTTATATATCTTATCAAAATCACCATCATATTGTAATTTTTCTATATTATTAAATGTATTAAATAATAATGATGATCTTATTCTAATTCAGGATGGTATTTTAGCTGGATTAAAATATAGTATTTTTATAAAAAAAATAATTAAAATTCAACAAGATATCCAGTTATCTGTATATGCATTAAAAAATGATATTCTAGCAAGAGGATTAGAGAATTATATTTCAAAACAAATTATACATGCAAACTATAAACAATTTGTATACTTAACTGTTAAACATAAACAACAAATACTATGGTAATGTAATAAAATTATAAATATTAAAAAATAATATAATAATTACTTTATATCTTATATAGGATTATATAATGGTAACAATTAATCAATTAGTAAGAAAATCTAGAATTAGAAAAAAAAGCAAAAGTAATGTATCTGCATTAAATTCATGTCCTCAAAAACGTGGAGTATGTACTAAAGTATATACTACTACTCCAAAAAAACCCAATTCAGCTTTACGTAAAGTATGTAGAGTTAGACTAACAAATGGATATGAAGTAACATCTTATATTTCTGGTGAAGGACATAATTTACAAGAACATTCTATAATTCTAATTAGAGGAGGTAGAGTAAAAGATTTACCCGGAGTACGTTATCATACTATAAGAGGTACTTTAGATTGTGCGGGTGTAAAAAATAGAAAACAAAGTCGTTCTAAATATGGTGTGAAACAAAATAAATAATATTTTTATTTTAAATAATGGAGTTTATTATGCCTCGTAGACGTATTATTTCTAGAAGAAATATTTTACCAGATGCAAAATTTGAATCAGATTTATTAGCTAAATTTATTAACATAGTTATGTTAAATGGTAAAAAATCTATAGCAGAAAATATAGTTTATTCTGCTTTAAAAATAGTTAAAAAAAAATTATCTATAAAAGAAATAGATATTTTTTGTACTATTTTAGATAATATTAAACCTGTTGTAGAAGTAAAATCTAGAAGAGTAGGTGGTTCTACATATCAAGTCCCTGTAGAAGTACGACCTACTCGAAGAAATACATTAGCGATGAGATGGTTAGTGAATGCAGCTAGAAAACGTAATGAAAAATCAATGATTTTAAAATTAGCTAATGAAATATTTGATGCTTTTGATAAAAAGGGTAATGCTGTTAAAAAGAAAGAAGAAGTACATCGTATGGCAGAAGCAAATAAAGCATTTGCACATTATCGTTGGTAAATTATGTTAAATATATTTTTTTATCTATAACATAATGTGTAATATGATTTTTTATATAATAACAATAGAGGTTTCATATGAGTCGTACAACTCCTATAACACGTTATCGTAATATTGGCATTAGTGCACATATTGATGCAGGGAAAACCACTACAACAGAAAGAATTTTATTTTACACTGGTGTAAATCATAAAATTGGAGAAGTACATGATGGTGCTGCTACTATGGATTGGATGGAACAAGAACAAGAAAGGGGCATTACTATAACATCAGCTGCAACAACTGCATTTTGGTCAGGAATGTTTAATCAATATGATGCACATCGTATTAATATTATTGATACTCCAGGACATGTTGATTTTACGATAGAAGTAGAACGTTCTATGAGAGTTTTAGATGGTGTTGTTATGATTTATTGTGCAGTAGGTGGTGTACAACCTCAATCTGAAACAGTATGGAAACAAGCTAATAAATATAAAGTGCCTAGAATAGCATTTATTAATAAAATGGATCGTATTGGAGCGGATTTTTTTAAAGTTGTAAAACAAATAAATAAAAAATTATCTACAGAAGCTATTCCTTTACAATTACCAATTGGTTCTGAAGAAAAATTTATTGGTATTATTGATTTAATCAAAATGAAAGCTATGTATTGGGAAGAAAAAGATCAAGGAATTCATTGTTATTACAAACATATACCTAAACATATGATTAATATCGTTAATGTTTGGCGCCAAAAATTAATAGAAATAGCTGTTGAATCTAATGATATATTAATGGAAAAATATTTAAATAATATTACTATTACTGAACAAGATATTAAATATGCTTTAAGAAAGAGAGTATTACAAAATGAAATCACTTTAATCACTTGTGGTTCAGCTTTTAAAAATAAAGGAGTACAATCTTTATTAGATGCTATTGTTGAATATTTACCATCTCCTATGGATATACCACCAATAAAAGGTATAACAGAACATAATAAAGAAACTTTAACACGTTTTACAAATGATCAAGAGCCATTTGCTGCATTAGCTTTTAAAATTGCTAATGATCCTTTTGTTGGGAATTTAACTTTTTTTCGAGTATATTCAGGTACAGTTAGTAGTGGAGATATTATTTTTAATTCAATCAAAAAACAGAAAGAACGTATTGGTAGAATAGTTCAGATGCACGCGAATAAACGTGAAGAAATTAAAAAAGTATATTCAGGTGATATTGCAGCTGCTATTGGATTAAGAGATGTTACTACAGGAGATACTTTATGTTCTATACAAAATAGTATTATATTGGAAAAAATGGAATTTCCAGAACCTGTTATTTCTATTGCAATAGAACCAAAAACTAAAAATGATCAAGAAAAAATGAGTTTAGCTTTAAATCGACTAATTAAAGAAGATCCTTCATTAAAAACATGGACAGATGAAGAAACTAATCAAACTATTATTGCAGGTATGGGTGAATTACACTTAGAAATTATTGTAGATAGAATGAAAAGAGAATTTAATGTTGCAGCTAATATTGGTAAACCGCAAGTTTCTTATCGTGAAACCATTAAAAATCGTATAGAAAATATAGAAGGTAAATATATTAAACAAACAGGTGGTAGAGGACAATATGGACATGTTGTTATAGATATTTCACCAATAAAATCTAAGAAAAATAAAACAGGTTACTTATTTACTAATGATATAAAAGGTGGTGTAATACCTAGTGAATATATTACAGCTATAGATAAAAGTTTTCAAGAACAATTAAAATCAGGTCCTCTAGCTGGATATCCTGTAGTAAATATTGCTGTAAGATTGCATTTTGGATCTTATCATGATGTAGATTCATCAGAATTAGCTTTTAAATTAGCAGCAGCTATAGCATTTAAAACAGCATTTAAGCAAGCTAATCCTGTGTTATTAGAACCAATTATGATTGTAGAAGTAGATACACCAGAAGAATATATGGGTGATGTTATTGGAGATTTAAATCGAAGAAGAGGCATTATAGAAGGAATGCATAATATATCAAATAATCATATTATAAAAGCTTGTGTTCCATTATCAGAAATGTTTGGTTATGCGACAGATTTGCGTTCTTATACACAAGGTAGAGCTTCATATTCTATGGAATTTTTAAAATATACTGAAATACCTTACAATATTACTAAAGAAATTATTAATTCTAAAAATATATAAAATATAATTAAGGAATAATTTGATGTCTAAAGAAAAATTTGAACGTTCTAAACCACATATTAATGTTGGTACAATAGGTCATGTTGATCATGGTAAAACAACATTAACAGCTGCTATAACTACAGTTTTATCTAAAAAATATGGTGGAGCAGCAAAAGCATTTGATCAAATTGATAATGCACCAGAAGAAAAAGCAAGAGGAATTACTATTAATACATCTCATGTTGAATATGATACTGCAGTTAGACATTATGCTCATGTAGATTGTCCTGGACATGCTGATTATGTAAAAAATATGATTACTGGAGCTGCCCAAATGGATGGCGCTATTTTAGTTGTAGCAGCTACTGATGGTCCTATGCCACAAACTAGAGAACATATTTTATTAGCACGACAAGTTGGTGTACCATATATTATTGTTTTTCTTAATAAGTGTGATATGGTAGATGATGAAGAATTATTAGAATTAGTTGAAATGGAAGTACGTGATTTATTATCGCAATATGATTTTCCTGGAGAAAATACTCCTATTGTACATGGATCTGCGTTAAAAGCATTAGAAGGAGATACAATATGGAGTGAAAAAATTCTTGAATTAACGAACTATTTAGATACTTATATTCCTGAACCTGTTAGGGCAATTGATCAACCATTTCTATTGCCTATAGAAGATGTATTTTCTATTTCTGGTAGAGGTACGGTTGTTACTGGAAGAGTTGAACGAGGTATAATTAAAGTAGGTGACGAAGTTGAAATAATAGGTATTAAAGATACTATTAAATCTACATGTACAGGAGTAGAAATGTTCCGTAAATTATTAGATGAAGGTAGAGCGGGAGAGAATGTAGGAATCTTATTAAGAGGTATAAAAAGAGAAGATATTGAAAGAGGACAAGTATTAGCAAAACCGGGTTCAATTTGTCCACATACAAAATTCGAAGCAGAAGTATATATATTATCTAAAGATGAAGGTGGTAGACATACAGCTTTTTTTAAAGGATATCGTCCACAATTCTATTTTAGAACTACAGATGTTACAGGTACTATAGAATTAGCTAAAGATATAGAAATGGTTATGCCAGGTGATAATATTAATATGAATGTTATATTAATCCATCCTATTGCTATGACTAAAGGATTGCGTTTTGCAATTCGTGAAGGAGGTCGTACTGTTGGTGCTGGTGTAGTCACTAGAATTATAGAATAATCATAATAAAAGAAGATAAGGGTTTTTTAAAATATCCCCTTTGATTCTTTTATATAAGTTATTTATTAAGTTTGTATAAAATGTTATTTATAATGTGTATATATTATAATATTGTAATTTATACTTAATTTATTTTTATTGGTTATTTTGATGAAAATTTTTAGAGTTAAAAAAAATTTGATACAGCATATTATTGAACTTATAAAATGGATTATTAGTATAATTTTATTAATTTTAGTAATTATATATAATTATATATATCAAGATATACAGTTAATATATCGTAATATTTTAGTTAGTTTTTTATTTTTATTAATGTTATTGAGTTTTTCAACAACAAAAAAAGGTAAAAAAATATTTGTATTTATACAAAATACACGAATGGAAATACGTAAAGTATTTTGGCCTACATATTTAGAAACAATACAAATAACTATAATTATATTTATAATTGCTACTATAATGTTTTCTATGCTGTGGTTGTTAGATCATTTTTTAATTTATTTATTATCTTTTTGTATGAAATAAGGTCAAATAATATGTCTGTACCTTTAAAAAAGAAATGGTATGTAATTCATGCTCGTTCTGGTTTTGAAAATCGCGTAGCGCAATCATTACGAGAATATATTAAATTACATAATATGAATGATTTATTCGGTGATATATTAATACCTACTGAAGCTATAGTAGAAATACGTAATGGTCAAAAATATAGAAGTGACCGTAAATTTTTCCCAGGTTATATATTAATACATATGATAATGCAAGAACATAGTTGGCATTTAGTACGTAATATACCTAAAGTTTTAGGTTTTATAGGTGGTGTTTCTGATAATCCAGCACCAATTAGTGATAAAGAAGTTAATATTATTATTAATCAATTACAACAAATTGGTGATAAACCACGACCAAAAATATTATTTGAACCTGGAGAAATGATTAGAGTAAATGATGGTCCTTTTTCTGATTTTAATGGTGTAGTAGAAGAAGTAGATTATGAGAAAAGTCGTTTAAAAGTTTCAGTTTCTATATTTGGTAGATCTACACCTGTAGATTTAAATTTTAGTCAAGTTGAAAAAGGTTAATTTATAATTATTTTTTACATAATTTATTTTAAAATTTCTATAACAGAAGGATTATTTACATGGCAAAAAAAATTAAAACTTATGTAAAATTACAAGTTCCAGCAGGAACTGCAAATCCTAGTCCACCTATTGGCCCAGCATTAGGACAACATGGAGTAAATATTATGGAATTTTGTAAACTATTTAATGCAAAAACTAATAATTTAGAAAAAGGTATGCCTATACCAGTAATTATTACAATTTTTATTGACAAAACTTTTACATTTATTATAAAAACACCACCTGCTGCTGTATTGATCAAACAAATTATTGGCATTAAAAAAGGTTCTGACAAAACAAAAATAAATACTATTGGTCAAATTAACAGTACACAAATTCGTGCAATAGCTAAAACTAAATTTATTGATATGACAGGGATTAATATTGAAGCTATGATGCGTTCTATAGAAGGTACAGCTAAATCTATGGGTTTAACTATAGTAAAGGAATAAAATATTTATGGTTAAATATACAAAACGAATGTCTCGTTTATATAAACAAAACAATCAAAATAGACAATATTTAATAACAGAAGCTATAACATTATTGAAAAATAATAGTACAGTTAATTTTATTGAAAGTATTGAAATTATTATTATGCTAGGCATTGATCCTAAAAAAACAGAACAAAATATTCGTAGTCATGTTGTATTACCACATGGTAATGGTAAAATAATAACATTAGCAGTATTTGCTGCTGGAGAAGATGCTATACAAGCAAAAAAAGCAGGAGCAGAATTTATTGGTATGGATGATTTAGCAAATAAAATTATTAATAATGAAATTAAAAAAATTAATATAGTTATTGCTACTCCAGAATCTATGACTATTGTTAGCAAATTAGGACCTATTTTAGGGCCTAAAGGATTAATGCCTAATCCTAAATTAGGAACTATTACAAATAATGTGTATAATACGGTTAAACAGATTAAAAATGGATATATAAATTTTCGTAATGATAAAAATGGAATTATTCATGTAAACATAGGTAAATTAAATTTTAATAATAATGATATTAAAGAAAATATATTATTTTTAATAAAACAAATTAATAAAAATAAACCTAGTAATATTAAAGGAAATTTTATAAAAAAAATATATTTATCTACTACTATGGGTATAGCAGTAGATATAACAATAGATTGTATAAATAATTTTTAATTTTTTACTTTATTTATATTTTATATTATAATGTAAATTTTTAATAAAAATTATTAATATATAATTATGATGAATTTTAATAAGTTTATTCTTGTATTTATAATAAATTCAAAGAGTGAAATAAGCTAATGGCATTAAATCTTGATAAAAAAAAAATAATTGTTACAAAATTTAAAGAAATAAATAAAAAAGCTATATCAATAGTAATTGCAGATTTTTCCGGAATTAATGTTAATAGTATTACAGAACTAAGAAAAAATGGTCGTAATAATAATATTATTATACATGTTATTAGAAATAAACTATTAAAACTTATTATACAAAATAGTCACTTTAAATATTTAATTGATAAAATATATGGACCAATATTAGTTGGTTATTCTTTTGATCATCCAGGAACTGCTGCACGTTTATTTAAAAATTTTGCACAAACAAATAATAATTTTAAAATTAAAGCTGCTGTTTTTAATAATAAATTATATGACAAAAATATTGATATGTTAGCAGAATTACCTACATATAAAGAAGCAATATCTATTTTATTAAAATTTTTAAAAAATATTACAGTAGAACAACTTATTTATGTTTTATTTGCAATAAATAAAAAATAAATTTTTTTAATTTTATACATACATTATCTATTTAATAACATAACAATATTATTTTTTAGGAAAAATATTATGTCAATAACTAAAGAACAAATAATAGAAGCTGTAGAATCTATGTCTGTCATGGATGTAATGGAATTAATAAAATTAATGGAAAAAAAATTTGGAGTTTCTGTTGCTAATACTTTAAATAATAATACAAATAATAATCCAAAAGAAGTTATAGAAGAACAAACGGAATTTAATGTATATCTTAAACATATGGGAAAAAATAAAATTGCTGTAATTAAAGCAGTAAGAAGTATTATGAATTTAGGATTAAAAGAATCTAAAGATTTAGTTGAATCAGCTCCTGTCATAATCAAAGAATCAATTAGTAAAAAAGAAGCTATAGAATTAGAAAAACAATTAAAAAGTACTGGTGCAGAAATTGAAATTAAATAAATTTAATAAAATATAAATATTTTTATAAGTTTATATTATCACATATATTTTACGTTAAAGTTAGTTATTCATATTATTAAATAACTGAGGAAACATATGGTTTATTCTCAAACTGAAAAAAAACGTATTCGTAAAGATTTTGGGAAAAGACCTCAAATTTTAAAAATCCCATATTTACTTTCTATTCAATTAGATTCATTTAAAAAATTTATAAAATCTAATTCACAAGGAGTATGTGGTTTAGAATCCGCCTGTAAAACTATTTTTCCTATATATAGTTATAACAGTACTTCTAAATTAGAATATATAAGTTTTCGTTTAGGAAAACCAATATTTAATGTTAAAGAATGTCATGTTCGAGGTATGACATATGCAGCTCCTTTACGTGTAACATTAAAATTAATTAATTATGATAAAGATATTAAAAATAATGTAAAAAGTATAAAAGAACAAGAAGTATATATGGGTGAAATACCATTAATGACATCTAATGGTACATTTATAATTAATGGCATTGAAAGAGTTGTTGTATCACAGTTACATAGAAGTCCTGGAGTATTTTTTGATAGTGATAAAGGTAAAACACATTCTTCAGGTAAAATATTATATAATGCACGTATTATTCCATATAGAGGTTCATGGTTAGATTTTGAATTTGATCCTAAAGATCATTTGTTTATGCGTATAGATAGAAGAAAAAAATTACCTATTACTATTTTATTACGTGCATTAAACTATGATACCGGAGAAATATTAAATATTTTTTTTCAAAAAAATATTTTTAAAATAAATAAACAACAAATATTAATGATATTAGTACCTGACAGATTAAGAGGTGAAACAGCTAGTTTTGATATAATAGTTAATAACATTATTTATATAAAAACAGGTCAACGAATTACACTCAAACATATTAATAAATTAAAACAAGATAAAATTAATTGTATTAGTGTACCAAAAGAATATTTAATAGGTAAAGTTGTTGCAAAAGATTATATAAATAAGTATACAGGAGAAATTATTATTACTGCTAATACTTATTTAACAATAGATTCTATCAATAAGATTATTGAAAATCATTTTGTTGATATTGAAACAATCTTTACTAATGATTTAGATAATGGTCCATATATTTCTGATACTCTTAGAATAGATACAACATCTGATCGTTTAGAAGCTTTGGTAGAAATATATAGAATGATGAGACCTGGAGAACCACCAACTAAAGAAGCAGCAGAATTATTGTTTAAAAGATTATTTTTTATAGAAGAACGTTATGATTTATCACCTGTTGGTAGAATGAAATTAAATTGTTCGTTATTACGTACAAATATTATAGGTTCTGGATTATTAAATAAAGATGATATTACAGAAGTTATAAAAAAGTTAATTGCTATTAGAAATGGTAAAGGCAATATTGATGATATAGATCATTTAGGTAATAGACGTATTCGTTCTGTAGGTGAAATGATAGAAAACCAGTTTCGTATAGGATTAATACGTGTTGAACGTGCAGTAAAAGAACGATTGTCATTAGGAGAAACTGAATTATTAAATCCACAAGATATTATAAATGCGAAACCTATTTCTGCAGCTATTAAAGAGTTTTTTTGTTCTAGTCAATTATCACAATTTATGGATCAGAATAATCCATTATCTGAAATTACTCATAAACGTCGTATTTCTGCATTAGGTCCTGGAGGATTAACTCGAGAAAGAGCTGGTTTTGAAGTTAGAGATGTACATCCTACTCATTATGGTAGAGTTTGCCCGATAGAAACACCTGAAGGTCCTAATATTGGTTTAATTAATTCTTTATCTGTTTATGCTCAAACTAATGAATATGGTTTTTTAGTTACACCATATTTATATGTTAAAAATAGCATTGTTACCAAAAAAATATGTTATTTATCTTCAATTGAAGAAGGTAATTATATTATTGCTCAAGCAAATATTAATATTGGAAATAATGGTAATATAATCGATGATTATATTACATGTAGATATAAAGGTGAATCTAATTTATTTCACAAAAATCAAATTCAATATATGGATGTATCAACACAACAAATTGTTTCTGTAGGTGCTTCTTTAATACCATTTTTAGAACATGATGATGCTAATAGAGCTTTAATGGGTGCAAATATGCAAAGACAAGCTGTACCAATATTGCAAACAGAAAAACCTTTAGTTGGCACAGGCATGGAAAGAATAGTTGCTATAGATTCAGGAGTTACAATTATTGCAAAACATACAGGTATTGTAGAATATGTAGATGCATCTTGTATAATTATCAAGAAAAATATTTTACTAAAAAATGAATATCAAACAGAAATAGATATATATAATTTAATTAAATATGCACGTTCAAATCAAAATACATGTATTAATCAAAAACCATGTGTTAATTTAGGTGATAGTATCATTGCTGGTGATGTTTTAGCTGATGGTCCAGCTACTGATTTAGGCGAATTAGCTTTAGGACAAAATATGAGAGTAGCTTTTATGCCATGGAATGGTTATAATTTTGAAGATTCTATATTATTATCAGAAAAAATAGTACAACAAGATAAATTTACTACTATACATATACAAGAATTATCATGTATATCTCGTGATACAAAATTAGGATCAGAAGAAATTACGTCAGATATTCCAAATGTTAGTGAATCGGCTTTATCAAAATTAGATGAATCAGGTATTGTTTATATTGGTGCTGAAGTAAAAAGTGGAGATATATTAGTTGGTAAAGTTACTCCTAAGGGAGAAACACAATTATCACCAGAAGAAAAATTATTACGTGCTATTTTTGGTGAAAAAGCTTCAGATGTAAAAGATACTTCTTTACGTGTTCCTAATGGAATTGCTGGTATAGTAATTGATGTTAAAATTTTTACTCGTGAAGGAGTCAAAAAAGATAAAAGAACTATAGAAATTGAAGAAATGGAATTAAAACAAAAACAACAAGATTTATCTAAAGAACAAAAAATATTTGAACAATATATTTTAACAGATATGTATAATTTTTTAATAAATAATGGTTGTACTAAAGAAATAATTGAAGAACATCATTATAGCAAATGGCATACTTTGTTATCTTCTAAAGAAAAACAAAAACGGAAAATTATACAAAAATTAATTCAAAAATATGACAAACTAAAATATATTTTTAAAAAAAAATTAGATATACAAAAGAAAAAAATTATACGTGGTGATGATTTAGCACCAGGTATTTTAAAAATAGTTAAAATAAATTTAGCTATTAAAAGACAAGTACAACCTGGTGATAAAATGGCAGGACGTCATGGTAATAAGGGAGTAATTTCTAAAATTTGTCCTGTAGAAGATATGCCATATGATGAATTTGGTATACCAGTAGATATTGTTTTAAATCCTTTAGGTGTACCATCACGAATGAACATAGGACAAATATTGGAAACACATCTTGGAATGGCAGCAAAAGGTATTGGTAATAAAATTAATATATTATTACAGAAAAAAAATAATATAGAAAAAGTACGAAAATTTATGCAAAAAGCATATGACATTGGGTATGGTACATGTAAAAAAATTAATCTACAAAATTTTACTGATCAAGAAATCTTAGCACTTGCTAATAATTTAAAACAAGGTTTACCAGTTGCTACTCCTGTATTTGATGGAGCAACTGAAAAAGAAATTAAGGATTTATTAAAATTATCAAATTTACCTACTTCAGGACAAATTAAATTATATGATGGCCGTACAGGTGAAGCCTTTGAAAGGCTAGTAACTGTAGGTTATATGTATATGTTAAAATTAAATCATTTAGTAGATGATAAAATGCATGCAAGGTCAACTGGTTCTTATAGTTTAGTTACACAACAGCCATTAGGTGGTAAAGCACAATTTGGTGGACAAAGATTTGGTGAAATGGAAGTTTGGGCATTAGAAGCATATGGTGCATCATATACTTTACAGGAAATGTTAACTATTAAATCAGATGACGTAAATGGTAGAACAAAAATGTATAAAAATATTGTTGATGGCAATCATCAAATGGAACCTGGTATACCAGAGTCATTTAATGTTTTACTGAAAGAAATACGTTCATTAGGAATGAATATTGATCTAGAAGATAAAAAATGATTATGTTTATTGAAAATCATAATATTTAATTTTATTTATACAAATAATTTTTATTAATTCTTATAAAATATGGGGTTATACATTTGTGAAAGATCAATTTAAATATTTAAAATCACAAAATAAAATAGAAGAATTTAACACAATAAAAATTACTTTAGCTTCTGCTGATATGATCAGATCTTGGTCGTTTGGAGAGGTCAAAAAACCTGAAACTATAAATTATCGTACTTTCAAACCAGAAAGAGATGGTTTATTTTGCGCACGTATTTTTGGACCTATTAAAGATTATGAATGTTTATGTGGTAAATATAAACGTTTAAAACATCGCGGAGTAGTTTGTGAAAAATGTGGTGTTGAAGTAACACAAACTAAAGTACGTAGAGATAGAATGGGTCATATTGAATTAGCTGCACCTATAGCACATATATGGTTTTTAAAGTCATTACCTTCTAGAATTGGTTTATTATTAAATATACCTTTAAAAGATATAGAACGTGTGCTCTATTTTGAAGCATATATTGTAATAGATGAAGGTACAACATCATTAAAACATCAACAAATTTTATCTGAAGAACAATATTTAAATGCATTAGAAGAATTTGGAGATGAATTTTCTGCTCAAATGGGTGCAGAGGCTATACAGTTATTGTTAAAAAAAATTAATTTAACAAAAGTATTTAATAATTTACGTAATGAAATTAATAATACTAATTCTGAAACTAAAAGGAAGAAGATTACTAAACGTATAAAGTTATTAGAATCTTTTATAAATTCAGATAATAAACCAGAATGGATGATATTAACAGTGTTGCCTGTATTGCCACCAGATTTAAGACCTCTTGTCCCTTTAGATGGTGGAAGATTTGCTACATCTGATTTAAATGATTTATATCGTCGTGTTATTAATCGTAATAATAGATTAAAACGTTTATTAGAATTATCTGCACCAGATATTATTATTAGAAATGAAAAAAGAATGTTACAAGAATCAGTAGATGCATTATTAGATAATGGTAGAAGAGGACGTGCTATTACTGGATCAAATAAACGTCCTTTAAAATCTTTAGCTGATATGATTAAAGGCAAACAAGGGAGATTTAGACAAAATTTATTAGGTAAAAGAGTAGATTATTCAGGTAGATCTGTTATTACAGTAGGACCTTATTTGCGTTTACATCAATGCGGATTACCAAAAAAGATGGCTTTAGAATTATTTAAACCATTTATATATGGCAAATTAGAAATTCGAGGATTAGCTAATACAATTAAAACTGCAAAAAAAATGGTTGAAAGAGAAGACGCTATTGTATGGGATATATTAGATGAAGTAATTAGAGAACATCCTATATTATTAAATAGAGCTCCTACTCTACATAGATTAGGAATACAAGCTTTTGAACCAATTTTAGTTGAAGGTAAAGCTATACAATTACATCCTTTAGTTTGTGCTGCATATAATGCTGATTTTGATGGAGATCAAATGGCTGTACATGTACCACTTACATTAGAAGCACAATTAGAAGCAAGAATATTAATGATGTCAACTAATAATATTTTATCTCCAGCTAATGGAGAACCTATTATTGTACCATCACAAGATGTAGTATTAGGTTTATATTATATGACAAAAGGTCGTATAAATGCTAAAGGCGAAGGAATGTATCTTACTGGACCTAAAGAAGCAGAACGTGTTTATATTATGGGTATAGCTGATCTTCATGCTCGTGTTAAAGTACGCATTACAGAATATTTATTAGATAAAGAAAAAAATATATTTGTAAAAAATGTTAAAATTATAGATACTACTATTGGAAGAGCTATTTTTTGGTCTTATGTTCCTAAAGGATTATCTTACAAAATAGTTAATCAAACTTTAAGAAAAAAAACTATTTCGCAAATGTTAAATACATGTTATAGAATTTTAGGATTAAAAGATACAGTTATATTTGCTGATCAAATTATGTATACTGGATTTTATTATGCTGCCCGTTCTGGGGCATCTGTAGGTATAGATGATATAATTATTCCATATAACAAAAAAGATATTATTCAAGAAGCAGAATCTGAAGTCTCGGAAATACAAGAACAATTTCAATCTGGTTTAGTCACAGCTGGAGAAAGATATAATAAAGTTATTGACATTTGGTCTGCAGCAAATGAAAAAGTAGCTAAATCAATGATGTCTAATTTGTCATATGAAAAAATTATGAATAAACATGGTAATATTGAAAAGCAAAGTTCTTTTAATAATATTTTTATGATGGCTGATTCAGGTGCTAGAGGATCTGCAGCACAAATTAGGCAATTAGCTGGGATGAGAGGTTTAATGGCAAAACCTGATGGTTCTATTATTGAAACACCAATTATAGCTAATTTTAGAGAAGGATTAAATGTACTTCAATATTTTATATCTACACATGGTGCGCGTAAAGGTTTAGCCGATACTGCTTTAAAAACAGCAAATTCTGGATATTTAACACGTAGATTAGTAGATGTTGCACAAGATTTGGTTATAACAGAAAAAAATTGTTCAACAAATAAAGGTATAACTATGTCTTCTATTATTACTGGAGGTGAAATAAAAGAACCATTAAGAGAACGTGTATTAGGTAGAGTAACATTAGAAGATATTATTAAACCTAATAGTAATGAAATACTAGTTAATAAAAATACATTATTAAATGAATACTATTGTGATCTTTTAGAAGAATTTTCTATAGAAAATATAATTGTTAGATCTGTTGTTAGTTGTGAAACAACTTTTGGTGTATGTTCGTATTGTTATGGTAGAGATTTAGCTAGAGGACATTTAATTAATCAAGGAGAAGCTATTGGTGTTATTGCTGCTCAATCTATTGGAGAACCCGGTACACAATTAACAATGAGAACATTTCATATAGGAGGTGCTGCTTCAAGAACAGCTACAGAATCTAGTGTTCAAGTTAAAGAAACAGGTTTTATTAACTTAGTTAATATGAAATATGTTATTAATTCTTTAGGAAAATTAATAATTACTACACGTAATGTTATGCTTAAAATTATAAATAGCATGGGAAAAACTATAGAAAATTATAAAATACCATATGGTGCAACAGTAACAAAACAACATGGTATGCAAGTTAACTCAGGAGAAATAGTAGCATATTGGGATCCACATACTATGCCTATTATTAGTGAAGTAACAGGTATAGTAAAATTTTGTAATATGTTAGAAGGTCAAAATATCATAAAACAAACAGATGATTTAACTGGATTATCATCTATTGTTATTTTAGATTCTTCAGAAAGAACAAGTATAAGTAAAGATTATAGACCTATGTTAAAAATTATAGATGATCAAAATAATGATATTATTATTCCTGGAACAGACATGCCAGCACATTATTTTTTACCAGGAAAAGCTATAATTAATTTAAATGATGGAGTACATATTAACACTGGTGATATACTAGCTAGAGTCCCTCAAGAATCAATTAGTACGAAAGATATTACAGGTGGATTGCCTAGAGTCGCTGATTTATTTGAAGCTAGACGTCCAAAAGATGCAGCTATTTTAGCTGAAATTAGTGGAATTATATCTTTTGGAAAAGAAACTAAAGGAAAAAGAAGAATTATTATAACACCAATGAATTCTTCTAGTAATTTAACAACTTATGAAGAAATGATACCTAAATGGCGTCAATTAAATGTTTTTGAAGGTGAACTAGTTAATAAGGGTGATATTATTTCTGATGGTCCTGAATCTTCACATGATATTCTACGCTTACGAGGAGTAAATGCAGTAACACATTATATTATTAATGAAGTACAAGATGTATATAGATTACAAGGTGTAAAAATTAATGATAAACATATAGAAGTTATTATTAGACAAATGTTACGTAAAGCTACTGTTATAGATCAAGGGGATTCTGATTTTTTTATTGGTGAACAAGTTGAAGTATCTCAAATCAAAGTTATCAATAATAAATTAAAAAATCAAAATAAAAAAATTATTAAGTACAAAAGAGATTTATTAGGTATCACTAAAGCTTCTTTAGCAACATCTTCCTTTATTTCTGCTGCTTCATTCCAAGAAACTACAAGGGTTTTAACAGAATCAGCAGTTGCAGGTAAATATGATCAATTAAAAGGCTTAAAAGAAAATGTGATTGTAGGAAGATTAATTCCTGCTGGTACTGGTTATGCATATCATCAAAAACAAAGACAACAAAATAAGTCTAAACAAACTTATGATAATATTACAGAAGCAGCTGCTAATTTAACAGAATTATTAAATGCAAATTTAATAGATAAAACTAATAAAAATTAAATAATTTATAAACAAACTATATTTTATAAAAAATATATTGTTATAAATATATAAATATATAAATAAAAAATAATATTATTTATATAATAAAAAATATATAATAATATTATTTTTGCATAATGAATATATTATTTATTATAATCCTGTATGACCAAAACCTTTAGTACCTCTTAAAGATTCTTTAAATGTTTTTACTATATTAAATTTAATTTTATAAATTGGTAAAAATATTATTTGAGCAATTTTTGATCCTGGAGATATTTGTATTATATTATTATTTCTATTCCATATAGATACCATTAATTGCCCTTGATAATCTGAATCTATTAATCCTATTAAATTTCCTAAAATAATACCATAATAATGTCCTAACCCTGATCGTGGTATAATAACAGCAGCAATATTAGGATCTTTTATATATATAGCTATACCTGTTGGTAATAATTTAGTTTTATTAGGATTAATTATTATGGTTTTATCTATACATGCTATTAAATCTAATCCTGCAGAACCTAAAGTAGCATATTTTGGTAATGAAAATATATGCCCCATACGTTTATCTAAAATTTTAATATCTATATTTTTCATATGTAATATTATCTATATAATATATTTTTTAAAGACTTATATAATGATTTATTAAAAATTCAATATACCGAATTGCAATTATTAAAAATTTTTGATATATTTATTTAAAATAATAATTTAATTCAAATCATTATTCAATTATAACATAGTATAATTGTTAATTAAATATATGACCTTTATAAATACAAAAAAAAATATATCACGAAAAACATGGTTAAAAAACCATTTTAATGATTATTATGTAAAACAAACACAAGTTAATATAAAAAAATTTCGTTCTCGTTCGTGGTTTAAGTTATCAGAATTACATAAACAAGATAAAATTTTTAAAAAAGGAATGTATGTTATTGATTTAGGTTCTTCTCCTGGTGGATGGTCATGTTTTGCGGCATCTACAATAGGTCATACAGGGAAAGTTATTGCTTGTGATATATTACCTATGAATAATATACATAATGTAGATTTTTTTACAGGCAATATATTTGATTCTCATACATTAAAACTATTGGCAAATAAATTAAATGCTAAAAAAGTACATGTTATAATGTCTGATATATCTCCTAATATTTCTGGTATAAAAATAATAGATGCTGAACGTTCAGTTAATTTAAATATATTGGTATTAAATTTATGTAAAATATATTTAGCATACCAAGGTACTTTAATAATGAAAGTTTTTCACAATAATAATTTTAAATATTTATGTAACATGATATGTAACATATTTTATAATATCAAAATTAGAAAACCTAATGCTTCAAGATCTAAATCTTGTGAAATTTATGTTGTTGCAAAAGGATATAAACATCAATAATTTATTCAAATTATACTAATAAGATACAGATGTGAGGTTACTCCTTTGAAGAATATAGCAAAAAATATAATTCTCTGGTTAGCAATTACTATAATATTCTTATCTGTTTTCCAGACTTTTAATACACATGATATTAAAAAAAAAATAAGAATTGATTATTCAATTTTTCTTAATGAAGTTAATCAAAATAAGATTAGCGAAGCACGAATTGATGGTAGAAAGATATGTGTCATTACAAGAGATCATATGAAATATACTACTTATTTACCAATGTATGACCCTAATTTATTGCAAACATTATTAACAAAAAATGTAAAAATATTTGGTGTACCATCTGAATCTCCTAGCATATTATTAACAATTTTTATTTCATGGTTTCCCATGTTATTACTTATCGGTGTATGGATATTTTTTATTCGACAAATTCAAGGTGGTAGTAAAGGAGCATTATCTTTTGGTAAAAGTAATGCAAAAATGTTTACAGCAGAACAAATAAAAATTTCATTTAATGATGTAGCTGGATGTGATGAAGCAAAAGAAGAAGTAAAAGAAATAGTAGATTTTTTAAAAGAACCATATAAATTCCAAAAATTAGGTGGCAAGATACCTAAAGGAGTTTTAATGATTGGCCCACCAGGAACAGGTAAAACATTATTAGCAAAAGCTATTGCTGGTGAAGCTAAAGTACCTTTTTTTATTATTTCTGGTTCAGATTTTGTGGAAATGTTTGTTGGTGTAGGAGCTTCACGTGTTAGAGATATTTTTAATAGAGCAAAAAAAATTGCTCCATGTATTATTTTTATAGATGAAATAGATGCTGTAGGACGTCAAAGAGGTGCTGGATTAGGTGGTGGTCATGATGAAAGAGAACAAACATTAAACCAAATGTTAGTAGAAATGGATGGATTTGATAATAATGAAAGTATAATAGTTATTGCAGCTACTAATCGTCCAGATGTATTAGATCCTGCTTTATTAAGGCCAGGTAGATTTGATCGTCAAGTTATTGTAGGTTTACCTGATATTAAAGGTAGAGAACAAATATTAAAGATTCATACTAAATTAATTCCTTTAAAATCTGATGTTAATATTCTTATATTAGCTCGTGGGACTCCTGGATTTTCTGGTGCTGATCTAGCTAATTTAGTAAATGAAGCGGCCTTATTTGCTGCTCGTAATAATTGTAATAATGTTTCTATGTTAGATTTTGAAACTGCTAAAGATAAAATTATGATGGGCATTGAACGCAAATCAATGGTTATGACAGATGCTCAAAAAGAAGCTACAGCATATCATGAAGCAGGACATGCTATTATTGGTTATTTAGTACCAGGTCATGATCCTATACATAAAGTAACTATTATACCTAGAGGCAGAGCATTAGGTGTAACATTTTTTTTACCAGAAATAGATACTATTAGTATTAATCGTCAAAAATTAGAAAGCGAAATTTCTACATTATATGGTGGTAGAATAGCAGAAGAAATTATTTATGGTGAAGAATATGTTTCTACAGGATCATCTAATGATATAAAAGTTGCTACTAATCTTGCAAGGAATATGGTTACACAATGGGGGTTTTCTAAAAAATTAGGTCCTTTATTATATTCAGAAGAAGAAGGTGAAATTTTTTTAGGACGTTCTGTTACAAAATCTAAAAATATGTCTGATGAAACAGCTAAAATAATTGATCAAGAAGTAAAATATTTTATTCAAGAAAATTATAATAGAGCTATGAATATTTTAAAAGAAAATATTGATATCTTACATGAAATGAAAAATGCATTGATAAAATATGAAACAATAGGTATAAACCAAATTAATGATTTAATGGCAAGAAAAACAGTACGTCCTCCAGAATGGGCAATAGAATTAGATACTAAAAAAGATCATAAAGTAAATATAATAAAAAATTCTAAAATTAACAAAAATTAATAAGTTAATTATTTATTATATAATGAAATATAAAAATAATATTTAATACTTTAATATTAATTTACAAATTCTATTAAATATTATTTAAATATATTATTTGTTATATAAAAATTAATTTATTGTATTAAAAAGTATATAATATATATTAGATACATATTAATAATTATTAGATAATTTTATAAATTAATAAAAATATTAAGTAATAAATAATCTAATATTTTATTTACTATAGTAAATTGAATAGTATTTACTAAATTTGATTGTATTAATTAATATTTTATGTGATAATCATAATCACAATATTTTTTATTAAAAAATTAATAATTTATTATTGGTAAACCTCATGTATGTTTTATCTTTATTACTTTTTATTATTATTACAGTTTTATTAATAAGTTTAATTGTATTAGAAAATAGTGATATAACAGATATTAATACTTCATCTATAAATTATCCTAAATCATTATTTAATACAAATACAACAAGTAAAATTTTAACAAATTGTATTATAGTATTATCTCTTTTATTTTTTATTTTTAGTTTAATATTATGTCATTTTAATGAAGGTACAAATATAAAAAATATTGACATAAGTAAATTTAGTAAATTTTAACCTTGATATAAAAAATACCGATGTGGTGAAATTGGTAAACACACTACCTTGAGGTGGTAGCACTCTTATTAACATAGGGTTTACGGGTTCGAATCCCGTCTTCGGTATAAAAAAAAATTTGCATTATTTATATTTTTATCATATCATATAGTATCACTAAGTAGACGCGGGGTGGAGCAGATTGGTAGCTCGTCGGGCTCATAACCCGAAGGTCGTTGGTTCAAATCCAACTCCCGCAACCACTACTATCAATTAATGTTTTACTCCTAATAATTATATTAATTATTTTGTATAATTTAATGTAGTTTTTATATTAAATAAAATATACTAAAATTTTAAATTATATACTGTATAAAAGACTTTTATTTTTTTTAAAAAATTCAAGTTTTTATTATGAATTTAAAATATTAATATTTTAAATTATGAAGATATACTGTATTATTCTGAAATATTTGTATTATTAAAATATAATTTTAGTGTTACTTAATATAATAAATATTTATTTTTATAAAAATATAAATAAATTTTATAAAAAATCTAGTTCCCTAATTTTACAAGGTTAATATTTGAGGAAAACTAGGATGAATAAAGAAATGCTTGCTGTTATTGAAGCGGTATCTAATGAAAAATCTTTACCTCGTGAAAAAATTTTTGAAGCGATGGAAAGTGCATTAGTTAGTGCAACAAAAAAAAAATATGAACATGATATAGAAGTGTCAGTTAATATTGATCGTAAAAATGGTCATTTTAATACTTTTAGACGTTGGTTAATTGTTAACAAAGTAAATTATCCTACAAAAGAAATTACATTAGATGCTGCACGTCTTGAAGATAATACATTAAATGTAGGTGATTATATTTATGACCAAATTGAATCTATTAATTTTAATCGTATTACTACTCAGACAGCAAAACAAGTTATTGTACATAAAGTACGAGAAGCTGAAAAAGAAATTATTATTGCACATTTTAAAAAACAAGAAGGTAAAATATTACATGGCATAGTTAAAAAAATACATAAAAATTATTTAAGTTTAGATTTAGGTAATAATATAGATGCAATGATATTACGAGAAGATATGTTACCCAGAGAAAATTATAGACCAGGAGATCGTATTAAAGGTTTATTATTTTCTATAAAGAATACATATAAGGAAACTAAATTATTTGTTAGTCGTTCTAAAATACAAATGTTAATTGAATTATTACGTATTGAAGTACCTGAAATTAAAGACGGTGTCATTGAAATTAAAGCTATAGCTAGAGACCCAGGATCTAGAGCAAAAATAGCTGTTACAACTAATGATAAAAGAATTGATCCTATCGGTGCATGTGTAGGCATGAGAGGTGCTCGTGTACAAGCTATATCGAACGAATTACATGGTGAAAAAATTGATATCATATTATGGGATAAAGATATTAAAAAATTTATTAATAATGCAATGGCCCCAGCTAATATATCTTCAATTATAATTAATCATTATAAACATATAATAGATATATCTGTACATGCACAGAATTTAGCACAAGCTATTGGTAGAAACGGACAAAATATTCGTTTAGCATCTCAATTAAGTGGTTGGGAATTAAATGTTATGACACAAAATGATTTAAAAAATAAGTATATATTACAACAAAATAATTTAGTAAAAATTTTTAATAAATATTTACATATTAATAAAGATATATCATTAAAATTAATTCAAGCAGGTTTATCTTCTATAGAAGCAATTATATTTTGCTCTATCAATCAAATTGATCAAATAAATCATAAATTTAATATTAATATATCAAATTTTAGACAAATGCAAATTGCAATGAAAAAACAATTTAATAATTTATATAATCTAAAAACAGAAATAAATATTACAAAAATTAAGAATAATTTATTTCAAATAAAAGAAATTAATAATGAAATATGTAAGTTATTAATAGATAAAGGTATTATTAGTATAGAACAATTAGCCGAACAAAGTATTGAAGATTTATCAGATATTGATGTACTCAATGTTAAACAAGCTGGTCATTTAATTATGTCAGCACGTAATATTTGTTGGTTTAATAAAAAATAACAATAATATAAATATTATATTAATAGGATATCAATATATGCTCGAAGAAATTATTACTGTAAAAAAATTAGCAGAAAAAATAAAAATAAATATTACAAAATTAATACAATATTTTTTAAAAATAGGTATAAAAAAAAATATAAATGATTCAGTTAATATCATAGAAAAAAAAAATATAATACAATACTTAATAAGTAAAAATAAATATGTTAAAAATCAAGATCTTTCTATAAATAAAACGTATAATAAAAAACATTATATACTAAACAAATATAGCACAAAATTTAAACAAGAAAAAAAACATTCTAATTTTATAGATATAACACAGAAAGAATATAAAAAATTTGCATATAAAAAAAAAATAACTAATAAAAAATATTTTATAAAAAATAAAGAAAAAAATATTAAACGTAATACTACAATTAATTATAGTACATTACAACAAAATTTTCAAAAACCTATAAAAAATATTAATCGGACAGTTTGTATTAATAATAAAAATATTAGTATTAATGATTTATCTAATAAAATGGCTGTAAAAAGTTCTTTAATTATACAAACAATGACTAATATGGGAGAAAAAGTAGTTAATATAAATCAATTATTAAATCAAGAAACTGCACAATTCATTGCAGAAGAAATGGGACATAAAGTTATTTTACATGATGAAAATTCTATAGAAAAATCTTTAATCAATAAACAAGAAAATAATAAATATAAAAAATATGAAAGAAGTCCTATAGTAACAGTTATGGGTCATGTTGATCATGGAAAAACATCATTATTAAATTATATTCTTTCTAATAATATTATAAAATCAGAAGCTGGAAATATTACACAAAATATTAATGCATATCAAATCAAACATCAAAATAAATATATAACTTTTGTAGATACTCCAGGACATGCTGCTTTTAAAGACATGAGATTTCGTGGTATACAAATTACTGATATTATTATTTTAGTTATAGCAATTGATGATGGTGTTATGCCTCAAACTGTTGAAGTTATAAATTATGCGAAAAAATTAAATATACCTATAATAGTAGCAATTAATAAGATTGATAAAGATATATCAAATATAGATAAAATTACTAATGAACTTAGTAGTTATCATATAGTATCAGAAAAATGGGGTGGAGATAATATATTTGTTTCTATTTCTGCAAAAACTGGTATTGGCATTAATAAATTATTAGATGCAATTTTATTACAAGCAGAAATATTAGAATTAAAAGTTAGATATGAAGGTATAGCAAAAGGCACAGTTATTGAATCTTATTTAGATAAAGGTAAAGGACCTGTTGCTAACATTTTAGTACAAGAAGGAAAATTAAGTAAAGGTGATATTATATTATGTGGTATAACTTATGGTAGAATAAAAAGCTTAAGAAATAATCAAGGATTAATCATATCATATGCTACACCGTCTATGCCTATTGAAATTATAGGTTTATCAGATATACCTTATGCTGGTGATATATTTATAACAGTTAAAAACGAGAAACAAGCAAAAGCAGTAGCTATATATAGAAAAAATAAATTACGTGAGAATCATTTACAAGAACAAAGTAAAAATTTTAGACAAAATTTTGATAATTTAAATATACAAAATAATATATGTAGAATAAATATTTTATTAAAATGTCATTCACAAGGTTCTGTAGAAATTATTAAAAATATATTAATTAATATGTCTAATAATCATTGTAAAATTAATGTTATTCATACTGGTGTAGGGAATATTACAGAAACTGATGTTACACTAATTACCACTAAAAATAATAATCATGTTATTATAATTGGTTTTAATGTTAAAACAGATAATGCAGCTAAAAATATTATTTTATCTGAAAATATTAAAATAAAAAATTTTACAGTAATTTATCATTTAATTCAAGAATTACAAGATTATATTAATATATTAACAATACCACAAAATAAATATAAAATTTTAGGTATAGCTGAAGTAAAAAATATTTTTACTATTCCCAAATTAGGTGTAATTGCTGGTTGTACTGTTATAAATGGTATTTTAAAAAATAATGATTCTGTACATATTATTAGAAATAATAAAGTTATTTATGAAGGAGTTATTGAATCTTTAAGAAGATTTAAAGATACTGTTAATGAAGTACATATTAATATGGAATGTGGTATTAGTATTAAAAACTTTAATACTATTAAAATAAAAGATAAAATAGAAACATTTAAATAAATAATATAAATATAATTTATAATTTTCAAAAACTATTTTTTTTAAAAAGTATAATATAATGGAAAAAAAGTTATACCGTCAATTAAAAATTGCTAATGAATTAAAAAAACAAATTTCTTATATTTTTCAATATCATATTGATGATATACGTTTAAATAAATTTATTACTATTACTGATTTATTAATATCTAAAGATTTATCATACGCAAAAATATTTATTATGATACCTTATAAACAAATAAATAATAATGCAATTAATAATTTTAAACAGGAATTACATTTTTTAAATAATATTACAGGATATATTAGGTTTATTTTAAAAAAAACAATGTTATTACGTAATGTACCACAATTAAAATTTTTTTTAGATTCTTCTTTAGAAGAAGGTAATTATATTTATAATCTTATTAAGAATAATTAATTATTGTTTATTATATAAAAAATATAAATAATGAATATTATAAAACACAAACAAAACTATAATGGTTTATTATTAATTGACAAAACAATTGGATTAACATCTAATAAAATTTTGCAAAATATTAAATCTTTATGTCATATTAAAAAAGCTGGTTATACTGGCACATTAGATCCGCTGGCTAGTGGATTATTACCTATATGTTGTGGCAAATATACAAAATTAGCTGGTTTATTAAGTAATGCGGATAAAACATATACAGTAACTGCATATTTAGGTATTAAAACTGATACTGCAGATATATATGGTAAAATTATCAAAAAAAATAAAGTTATTAATATCACAATCGATACTATTAATAAATATTTAAAAAAATTTACAGGTTATATCACACAAAAACCTAATATGTATTCTGCTATAAAATATCATGGCATACCCCTTTATAAGTATGCACGTTCTGGCATTACAATAAAAATAAAACCTAGAATAATTATAATTTATAATATTACATTAATTTCTTTTAAAGATAATAAACTTATATTAAATATACATTGTTCTAAAGGTACATACATACGTAGTTTAATTGATGATTTAGGTGATAAACTTAAATGTGGCGCACATGTAACCCAATTACGTCGTTTAACAGTAGCACATATTTCTGTATTACATAATAAGGTATTAACATTAGAGGAATTATATAAATTAGTAAAAAAATACTCATATAATATATTATTAATTAATAAATTATTATTACCTATACAATATATAGTACAACATATCCCAAAAATATATTTATCTAATAATATAATATGTAAAATTAAAAACGGTTATAAATATAAAATTAAACAAGATCTTCTTTTAACAAATAATTTTATTCGCATTTATGAAATAAATACAAATCAACTAATTAGTATTGGAAGTATCAACAAGGATAAATACATTACTAAGTGTAGTATAATTAAATAATATATAATTACAAGTATAAATATAGGAGTATTATTTATGTATTTTAATAAACAAGAAAAAAATAATATGATATTAAAGTATCAAAAACACAATCATGATAATGGTTCTACTCCAGTACAAATAGCTTTACTTACATTAAAAATTAATTATTTACAAAAACATTTTATTATACATAAAAAAGACCACCATAGCCGTCGTGGATTACTAGATATGATATCACAACGTCGAAAATTTTTAAATTATTTCAAAAAAAAAAATATTAATGATTATAACAAATTAATTGAAAGTTTAAATTTAAGAAAATAATATATGTAATAATGTTACATATTAAATAACATAAATTTTGTAATAAATTAAAAGGATAAATATTTTGTTAAATCCGGTTATTCGTAAGTTTCGTTATGGTAATAATATTGTTACTATTGAAACAGGTATGATTGCACGACAGGCTACAGCTGCAGTAATGGTTAGCATGGATGATACAGCAGTTTTTGTTACTATAGTAGTAAATAAAAATATTAAATCAGAATTAAATTTTTTACCATTATCAGTACATTATCAAGAAAAATCATATGCTGCGGGGCGTATTCCAGGAAATTTTTTTCGTAGAGAAGGTCGCCCTAGTGAAGGAGAAATTTTAATTTCTCGTTTAATAGATCGTCCATTAAGACCTTTATTTAAAAAAGGTTTTTTAAATGAAGTACAAATTATTGCTACAGTTATGTCTGTTGATCCTAATATTAATCCAGATATTGTTGCAATTATTGGTGTATCTGCTGTGTTAACTTTATCAGGTATTCCTTTTTCTGGTCCTATTGGTACAGCACGTATTGGTTATATAAATAATGAATATATATTAAATCCAACTATAAAAGATATGAAGCAAAGTCGATTAGATTTAATTGTGACAGGAACTAAAAAAACAATTTTAATGGTAGAAGCAAAATCTGATCAATTAAATGAAGAACAAATTTTAGAAGCAATTATTTACGGACATAAGCAACAACAAACTATTATTGACAATATTATAAAATTTGCAGATGAAGTAAAAAAACCTACTATAGAATGGATATTACATGCCATAAATCAAGATATTAAAGAAAAAATTGCATCTTTATCATATGATGATTTAATACAAGCATATAATATATCCACTAAACAAGATCGTATGAATCAAATTAATATAATAAAATCTAATGTTATTGAATATATTAATAAACAATACGAAGATATTTCACATCATGATATAAATGAAATTTTTTATGAATTGGAAAAAAATATCATTAAAACAAATATTTTGAAAAATAATACACGGATTGATGGTCGTGAACATGATATGATTCGTAGTTTAGATGTACGCACAGGGATCTTACCTCGTACGCATGGTTCAGCTTTATTTACTAGAGGCGAAACACAATCTTTAGTTACTGTTACACTAGGTACGAATAGAGATGCACAAATTTTAGATGATTTAGTAGGTGAAAAGACTGATAATTTTTTATTTCATTATAATTTTCCTGCTTATGCTGTTGGTGAGATTGGCATATTAGGTACTCCTAAAAGACGTGAAATAGGTCACGGATATTTAGCAAAAAAAGCAATATTGCCAGTTATGCCTACTACAGAAGTTTTTCCATATACTATTCGTATAGTTTCAGAAATAACTGAATCTAATGGGTCATCATCTATGGCTTCTGTATGTGGTGCATCATTAGCAATGATGGATGCTGGTATACCTATTAAAAATGCTGTAGCTGGTATAGCAATGGGATTAATTAAAACTAATGATAATTATATAATCTTAACAGATATTTTAGGAGACGAAGATCATTTAGGTGATATGGATTTTAAAGTTGCAGGTACTGATACAGGCATTACTGCATTGCAGATGGATATAAAAATAGAAGGAATAACATATCAAATTATTAAATTATCATTAAAACAAGCTAAGTTAGCTAGATTACATATCTTATCAGTTATGAAAAAAGCAATTGCTATTCCTAAAACAAATATTTCAGATTTTGCACCTAGAATACATACTATAAAAATTAATCCCGATAAAATTAAAGATATGATAGGTAAAGGTGGTTCAGTAATTAGAGCACTAACGGAAGAAACCGAAACAATTATAGAAATTGAAGATAATGGTATTGTAAAAATTTCTGCACAAAATAATAAACAAATTCAATTTGCTATTCGTCGTATTGAAGAAATTACTGCTGATATTGAAGTTGGACAAGTTTATATTGGTAAAGTTACACGCATTATGGATTTTGGTGCTTTTGTATCTATAGGTCATGGTAAAGAAGGATTAGTACATATTTCACAAATTACTAATACACATGTTAGTAGAGTTAGTGATTATTTAAAATTATTACAAAATGTATCAGTAAAAGTATTAGAAATTGATAAACAAGGAAGAATTAGATTAAGCATTAAGGCTGCTTTAAATTAATTTAAAAATCATATTACTATATATTATTTTATAATATATATTAATTTTAATAAAATTTAATTAATGATTTATACATTATTATTATAATTTACTTATTTGTGGTTATATTTAATATGATAATTATAATCACAAATTATACATATAATATAAAAACAATTTATTTTTAAAAGATTAAAAATTAAATATATTAAAATTATATTATTTTATTTATTTTATATTAATAAAAAATATTATTAGTATTAATCATTATTTACTGTAAAGAGGCATGTATATTAACATGACTAACAATAATTTTGTCCAATTTGGATTACATCCTAATATTATAAAAACATTAAATAATATTGGATATGTAACACCGTCACCTATACAAAAAAAATGTATTCCATATTTATTACTTAGAAAAGATGTATTAGGTATTGCTCAAACTGGAAGTGGCAAAACAGCAGCATTTATATTACCATTATTAAATAATTTAAATCCAATTATTAAAACAATACAAATTCTTATTTTAACACCTACGAGAGAATTAACTTTACAAATAGCAAAAGCTACTTCTGATTTTGCAAAGTTTTTGCATGGTATTAATGTTTTGCCATTATATGGTGGACAATCATATCATATACAATTAAAAGGTTTACGTTTAAAACCTCAAATTATAGTTGCTACACCAGGTAGATTATTAGACCATATTAATCGTAAAAATATAAATTTATCTACAATTTGCAGTTTAGTTTTAGATGAAGCTGATGAAATGTTAAGAATGGGTTTTATTGAGGATGTAGAAAATATTTTATCTACTATTCCTAAAGGGCATCAAACAGCTTTATTTTCAGCTACGATGCCATATCGTATTAAAAATATTACTAAAAAATTTATGAATCATCCTTATGAAATTAAAATTAAATCTAATATTAATACTATACCCAATATTAATCAAAGTTATTGGATAGTAAGAGGCAAAAAAATAGATGGTTTAATGAGATTTTTAGAAACAGAAAATTTTGATGCAGTTTTAGTTTTTGTGAAAACAAAAAATGCTACTTTAGAAATTTCTAATATTTTAAATAATTTTGGTTATAATAGTGCACCATTAAATGGTGATATGAATCAAAATATTAGAGAACAAACATTATATAATTTTAAATATTCTAAGTTAGATATTTTAATTGCAACTGATATTGCTGCTAGAGGATTAGATGTTGAACGTATTAATTTAGTTATTAATTATGATATTCCTACAGATGCTGAATCTTACACACATCGCATTGGTCGTACTGGTCGTGCAGGACGTACAGGACAAGCATTAATGTTTGTAGATTATAGAGAAAAACGTTTATTAAAAAATATTGAAAGAATTATGAAAGTAAAAATTATTGAAAAACAATTACCTAATACTACATTATTAAGTCAGAAAAGATTAGAAAAATTTCTTTTAAAAATATATGAATATTCAACAAGTTATGATTTAGATCAATATAAACAAATTTTATTAACACAACCTTTTAAAAAATTTATTGATAAAGATATTTTATCTGCTATTTTATTAAAAATAGCACAAGGTAATAGACCCTTAATTATCCCCCCTGAAACATATATTCCTAAAAAATCACATAAATATAATATAAATAATAAGTATCAGAAAAAATATAAATATAACATGATTTTATATAGTATTAATATTGGTAAAAAAGATGGGGTAGAAGTTCGTCATATTGTAGGAGTTATTATTAACCAAATCTTGATTAATAGTAATGATATAGGTAATATAAAATTATTTGATTATTATACTACAGTTGAATTATTAAAAAATAATAAAGATCTTATTAAAGATACAAAAAATATAAAAATTTTAAATAAAAAAATTACATTCAAATTAATTAAGAATGCAAAATCATACTTAAAATTTCACAAAAATATCTATAATAAATAAACATTTGAAAAATTATTACATTTATAATTTTTTACTAAAAAATACTTAAAATTAAATTTATTAATAATTTATTTTTTCAATAATTTAATATTATTCTTTTATATTTATTAATAAAATTTTTTTATAAAAATGATTTATAAAAATTAATTAATCCATTAGTAGAACTGTCATATTTATTAATATTATTAACATTATCGTTTAAATCTTCTAAAATTAGATTAGATATTTTTTTCCCTAATTCCACACCCCACTGATCAAAAGAAAAAATATTAAAAATTATACCTTGTATAAAAATTTTATGTTCATATAAAGCAATTAATAAACCTAAATTATAAGGAGTAATTTTTCTCATGAAAATTGAATTACTAGGATGATTACCTGTACATATTTCATACTCATTTATATCATTTTTATTTGTTATATTATTACCAAATGCTAAAGCTCTAGTTTGTGCAATATAATTAGATATTAAAATATTATGATTATTTTGCAAATAAATATGTGGTAGAACTGGAGCAATAAAATCACATGGTATTATTTTTGTTCCTTGATGTAACATTTGAAAAAAAGAATGTTGTCCTTCAGTACCTATATCACCCCATATAATTGGACTAGTTTGATAATCTATATTATTTTTTGTTCTATCTATAGATTTACCATTAGATTCCATATTTAATTGTTGTAAATATTTAGGTAAAAAACGCATATCATAAGAATATGGAATTATAGCTTCAGTTTCAGCATTCCAAAAATTATTATACCATATACTAATTAAAGCCATGATAATTGGTATATTATTATTAATATTACTATAAAAAAAATGATGATCCATTTTTTCAGCTCCATGTAATAACTCATAAAAATTTTTAAAACCTATTAATAATGATATAGGCAAACCTATTGAAGACCATAATGAAAAACGACCACCAACCCAATTCCATATTGGTAAAATATTTTGTTGTGGAATTCCAAAAGTCATAGCATCAGTAGTATTAGATGTAATACCAATAAAATGTTTAGTAAACATATCATTTATATTTAAATTACTAGTATTCTCCATAAACCATTCTTTAATGTTACAAGCATTGACTATAGTTTCTTGTGTTGTAAATGTTTTAGAAGAAACAATAAATATACTTTCTTCTGGGTTAATATATTTTAAAGTATGTATTAATTGAGTTGCATCAAGACTAGAGATAAAATAAATATTTAAATGATTATGATAAGATTTTAATGCTTCAGTAACCATTAATGGTCCTAAATAAGATCCACCAATACCAATATTAATAATATTTTTTATGGGTTTTCCTGTATATCCTGTCCATATACCATTAATTATATCATTAGAAATTTGTTTTATCTTACTTAAATTATTACGAACATCATTATAAATATTATTATTATGTACTATAAAATCATTATTATTATGATTTCTTAAAGCAATATGTAAAACCGAACGATGTTCTGTTTTATTAATGTTTTTACCATAAAACATATCACGTATAGAATTAGAATATTCTAATTCTTTTAATAAATTAAATAAATAATTTATGGTTTTATTACTAATAATATTTTTTGAAAAATCAAATAAAATTTCGTTTTCAAAATTTATAGCAAAATTTTTAAATCTATTTTTATCTTTTTTAAATAATTCTGTTATAGTTGTATATTTAATATTTTGAAAATGGTCTTGTAGAATTTTCCATGCTATAGTTTTAGTTGGATTAATATTTTTCATACATTATTTATAATATAAATGGATAAATATATATTTATTTATAATTAAATTTATAATGTTTAATTTTAATTATTTTAAATATATAATAAATAGAAATTATATGTTTGTATTATAACATAATTATTTTATTTACTTATATTTTATTATAAAAATTTAATAACGACATAATAATTACAATGATTTTAGATCAATTAATAATAAATAATAATAATTCTAATGAATTTCAGCAAAATATAATTTTATTACATGGATTATTTGGTAATAAAAACAGTTTATTATCATTAGGTACTTTTTTAAACGAACATCTAAATTGTAAAATTATTTTATTAGATTTAAGAAATCATGGATGTTCTGCACATCATCCTAATATGAATTATATAATAATGTCCCAAGATATATTAGATACATTAAATTTTTTAAATATATATAAAAATATTATTATTATAGGACATTCTATAGGTGGTAAAATTGCTATGTTTTTAACTACTATATTATATAATAGCATATCAAAAATTATTGTCTTGGATATAGCACCAGTATGTTATAATTATAGTTTTAAAAATATTTTTTTTGCATTAGAACAAGTATATATAAAAAATATTGTTATAAAAAAACAAGTATCAGAAATCATGAAATTATATATCCATAATAAATATATAATTAATATGTTATTACAATCATTTTATAAAGGAAAATGGAATTTTAATATATTTTTTATAAAAAAAGCATATAAACATATATCTTCATGGAAAATATTAAAACCTTGGGTAGGTAATATTTTATTTTTAAAAGGAATGAAATCTAATTATATTAATCATATATATTATAATGATATATTTAGACAATTTCCAAATGCCATTATATTTAATATACCTAATGCAGGACATTTTTTACATGTAGAAAATATAGATTCAGTATATAAAAGAATATTAAATTTTTGTTTACAATAATTTATAAGGAGAATTTTTGTGTGTCTAAAATAGGTATTTTTTTTGGTAGTGATACTGGTAATACTAAAAATATTGCATATAAATTATATGATCATATAGGCCATCATATGGCACAAGTTTTCGATATTGCCAATACTAAACAAATAGATATGCAAAATTTTAATATATTATTATTTGGCATCCCTACTTGGTATTATGGTGAATTGCAATATGACTGGGATAATTTTTTACCAATATTAAAAAAAATTAATTTTAAAAATAAATATATAGGATTATTTGGTTGTGGTGATCAAGAAGATTATGGAGAATATTTTTGTGATGCTTTAAGTATTATTTATAAAATAATTAAAAAAAATAAAGCTAATATAATTGGATATTGGCCTAATATTAATTATAATTTTTATAAAACAAATAGTTTAAAAAATAAAGATTATTTTTTAGGCTTAGTTTTAGATGAAGATAGACAAGCTGAATTAACAGATTCTCGTATTAAACAATGGGTACAACAAATTATGAAAGAATTAAAAAATATTATTTAATATGTTAAAATCAATTATATATTTATATAATTGATTTTTCTTTTAATTATGTAATTATTTTTTTTTTAATTTAGTAATTCTATTAAAAATAATTTTTTTTGGATTATTAAATATTTTATCTAAATAAAAATATCCAATTCTTTCAAATTGAAAATGTTTTGTTATATTACAAAGTTGTAATATATTTTTTTCAATAAAACCTTTACAAATTAATAATGATTTTTTATTAATAACAGATAAAATATCTTTTATATTTTCATTATTTTTATTAATTAATAATTCATTATATAAATAGAAATCTGATTTTACAGAATATATTTTAGATACCCAATGTACAATACCTTTTACATTTCTATTTTTATTAATTTTAACACCTAAAGTATTGGGATCATAAAGACAATGTACACAAATTATATTGCCTTGTATATCTTTTATTATATTTACGGCTTTAATAACAAAAGCATATCTTAATCGAACTTCTTGTCCAATAGTTAGTTTTTTATTAGTATTATCAGATATGTGTTCTATAAAATCAGTATTATCTATATATATTTCTTTGGTAAAGAAAATATATCTATAACCCATATTGCTATTATTAGGATGATTAGGTGCTTTTATTATAATTTCCGTAATATTTTTAGGAAAATTAATAATAATTAATTTTAAAGGATATAAAATAGCCATAATCCTATATGCACGTTGATTTAATTCGTTTTTTATATAAGATTCTAAAAAAGTTTGCTCTATAAGATTATTTTGTTTAGTAACACCTATACCATAACAAAAATTTTTTAATGAAGAAGCAGTATAACCTCTTTTGCGTAATCCTGAAATTGTAAATAAACGTGGATCATTCCATGATTGTATAATGTTATTTTTCAATAAAATATTAATTTTTCTTTTAGATAACACTGAATGTTCAATATTTAATTTTGCAAATTCATATTGTTTAGGATAATTTTTTATACTAATATTATTTAATATCCAATTATATAACATACGATTATCTTGAAATTCTAATGTACATAAAGAATGTGTTATGCCTTCAATAGCATCAGCTATACAATGTGCAAAATCATAAGTAGGATATATACACCATTCATTTTTAGTTTTATAGTGTTTAATATATTTAATTCTATATAAAACCGGATCTCTCATAATAATAGCATTAGAATTCATATCAATTTTAGCCCTTAAAGACATACTTCCTTCTGGAAATTTTCCTAAACGCATATTTTCAAATAAAGTTAAATTTTCTTTTACACTACGATATCTATATGGACTATCAATGCCATTTGTTAATAATGTTCCACGATATTCACGAATATCTTTTATATTTAATTCATCAACATAAGCTAATTCTTTTTTAATTAATTCTATTGCATATTGATATATTTGATGAAAATAATCTGAAGAATATGTAATATTACTATACCATGTAAACCCTAACCATTTTAAGTCTTTTTGTATTGCTTGAACATATTTAGCATGTTCTTTAGATGGATTTGTATCATCAAATCTCAGATTACATTTACCTTTATAAAATTTTGCAATAAAAAAATTTAAACATATTGATTTTAAATGTCCAATATGTAAATAACCATTTGGTTCTGGCGGAAATCTAGTACAAATAATTTTATATTTATTTTTTTGTAAATCTTGATTTATTATTTGACAAATAAAATTTTTAGTATAATTAATATAATCCATAGTATGAATACTCTATAATATAAAAAAAATATATATTTTATGTAATAAAATAGTTGACGTTATGCTTTTATATATTACATAATATGTAAGTGGAAATAATAGATTTTAGCTATGTAGCTCAGTTGGTTAGAGCACAGCACTCATAACGCTGAGGTCATGGGTTCAATTCCCATCATAGCTAGTAGTTATTGTCAATCAAATAATATTATTATTGCGGAAGTGGCGAAACTGGTAGACGCACTAGATTTAGGTTCTAGCACTATAATATATAGTGTACGAGTTCGATTCTCGTCTTCCGTAATATATTTTTAATTTTGGGGTATAGCCAAGTGGTTAAGGCACCGGTTTTTGATACCGGCATCCCTGGTTCGAATCCAGGTACCCCAGTGTTATAAATATTAATTCAATTAAAATTTGTACTATTACATCATGTTTTATAATAAAGTATATATTAAAACTTGGGGCTGTCAAATGAATGAATATGATTCATTAAAGATAGCTGATTTAATAAATGAAAAAATAGACTGTACTATCATTAAAACAGCAGATACAGCAAATATTTTAATACTCAACACATGTTCTATAAGAGAAAAAGCTCAAGAGAAATTATTTCATCAATTAGGTAGATGGAAATATTTAAAACAAAATAATCCTGAAATTATTATTTGTGTAGGTGGTTGTGTTGCAACCCAAGAAGGAGAACGTATATTTTATCGTGCACATTATGTTGATATTATTTTTGGTCCACAAACTTTACATAGATTACCACAAATGATTTATAATGTACGTACCTTTAAAAAAAAATTAATTGATATTAGTTTTCCACAAATAGAAAAATTTAATTATTTCCCTATAAGAAAAACTAATGCAATTAGTGCTTTTATTACTATAATAGAAGGATGTAATAAATATTGTACTTATTGTATTGTACCCTATACTAGGGGCAAAGAAATTAGTAGGCCTTACAAGGATATTATATTAGAAATACAACAACTAACACAACAAGGTGTAAAAGAAATACATCTATTAGGACAAAATGTTAATGCTTACAAATACATTGATAAAAACAATTATATTTGTACATTTGCTAAATTATTAAGTATGATTGCAAAAATTAATGGTATTTATAGAATTAGATATACTACTAGTCATCCAAAAGATTTTTCTGATGATTTGATTAATGTTTACAATAAAATACCTCAATTAGTTAATTTTATACATTTACCAGTCCAGAGCGGTTCCGACAAAATTTTATCCTTAATGAAAAGAAGATATTCAATTAATGAGTATAAACATATTTTAGAAAAAATAAAAAATATTAGACCACATATGCAAATTAGTTCTGATTTTATAGTTGGTTTTCCAGGTGAAACTACAGAAGATATTAATAAAACTATTACATTAATTTTAGATATGGATATAGATATGAGTTATAGTTTTATTTATTCTTCTCGACCTGGTACACCTGCTAGTAAAATGTTAGATACTATAGATATGAAAGAAAAAAAACAAAGATTGTATCTTATACAATATCATATAAATAAACAAACAAAAAAATTTAGTGCAAAAATGTTAAATACTATCCAAACTATTTTAGTAGAGGGTATAGCACCACAAAATAATCAATATTTTTTCGGAAGAACAGAAAATAATAGAACAGTTTTTTTTAAAAGCACAAAAGATTGTATTGGAAAAATTGTAAACATTAAAATAAATCATTTTTATTTATATACTTTATATGGAAATTTAGTGTCTATACACCAAAATAATTAATATTTAATTAAATTAATAATTTTCAATTCTAATATATTTTTTATAATATGCACTATATTACTTTAAATTATTATCATAATTGTATTAATAATACAAATATGCCTATGAAAAGTGAAATAAATATTTGGTTATATACAGTATTTGTTCAAAGCTTTAAAAAAGATGCTAATATTACAATTAGTATTGTTACAAAACAAAATATAAAACAATTAAATATAAAATATTTAAAAAAAAATAAATATACTAATGTTTTATGTTTTCCTTACAATGATTTAAATAATACAAAAAAAATTTATGGGGATATTATTTTATGTAAACAAATTATAGAACAAGAAGCACTAAATCAAAAAAAAATATTAAAAGCACATTGGGCGCATTTGATTATTCATAGTAGTTTGCATTTGTTAAATTTTGATCATAATAATGATAATAATGCTTTAAAAATGGAATCTCAAGAAATCAATATATTAAATATGTTAGGATATAATAATCCATATGTTTAAATAATAATGTTTATAAATAACATTATATTTAACTAACATTTTAATTTTAAATAATATATTTAATATTTATAATTATTTTATAAATATAACTAATAGATAATATCTAAATAGGATTTTTTGTATGGAAGAAAAATATGATCCTCATAATATAGAAAAATATGTACAAAAACAATGGTATAAAAAACAAACTTTTCAAGCAGAAATTAATCACAATAAAAAAAAATTTTATTGTCTATCAATGTTACCTTATCCTTCAGGTAAATTACATATGGGTCATGTACGTAATTATACGATTAGTGATGTCATTGCTCGATATCAAAGGATGTTAGGTAAAAATGTTTTGCATCCTATTGGATGGGATGCATTTGGATTACCAGCAGAAATAGCAGCTATTAAACATAATATATCACCTGATATATGGACTTATCAAAATATTCAATATATGAAAAAACAATTACAACAATTAGGATTTAGTTTTGATTGGAATAGAGAAATTACTACATGTGATCCTCAATATTATCGTTGGGAACAATGGTTTTTTTTAAAATTATATGAATTAGGTTTAATATATAAAAAAAAAATGCCTGTTAATTGGTGTCCAGTAGATAAAACAGTATTGGCTAATGAACAAGTACATAATAATACTTGTTGGAGATGTGACAGTAATATAGAAATTAAAAATATGTCACAATGGTTTTTTAAAATTACAAGTTATGCAGAAGAATTATTACATGATTTAAAATATTTAAATGACTGGCCTATTCAAGTAAAGAAAATGCAAAAAAATTGGATAGGCAAAATAGAAGGTTTTGAAATACAATATACAATATGTAATACAAAAATATTAAATGTTTTTATAAAAGATATTAAAAAAATTCATAATGCTAGTTTTATTAAACTAGTTTATACACATCCTATTTGTAAATCCATTGCCAAAGAAAATTCTTTAGTAAAAGATTTTATTATAAATAGCAATAATAATTTATATAAAAATCAACCATTATCTTCAATAAATAGTAATTTATTTGCTACAGATTATTTTAATAAAAATAAAATACCGATAATAATAGTAAATTATATTTCAAATATATATAATTTACAAGCAACTTTTGGATTACCATTATATAATAACCAAGATAATATACTTGCCATAAAATATAATTTTTTATTTATAAAAACTAATATTATATTTGAAAAAATAAAATATATTTTAAATGATATAAATAATAAAAAAAATAATAGAAAATTAGAAAATATTAATTTTTTAAAATACAAACATTATTATAGACTCCAAGATTGGAGTATTTCTAGACAACGTTTATGGGGTACTCCTATACCTATAGTGAATTTAAAAAATGGAAATATTTTACCTTTAAAAGATACAGAGTTACCTGTAATATTTCCAAAAAGTTTTTATACAAAATATTATAATTATGATCAATATCATTTATCTAAATTATCATGGTTTCATTACAATTATAATGGTCAAATAGCTAGAAGAGAACAAGATACATTTGATACTTTTATAGAATCTTCATGGTATTATGCAAGATATACTTGTCCTCAATATAACAAAGCCATGTTAAATGTATATGATACTAAATACTGGTTGCCAGTAGATCAATATGTAGGAGGCATAGAACATGCTACTATGCATTTAATTTACATCCGTTTTTTTCATAAATTAATGAGAGATATTGGGTTAGTACATACTAATGAACCTGTAAAAAAATTACTATGTCAAGGTATGGTATTATCAGATGCATTTTATTATATAAATAATAATAAAAAATATTGGGTTAATGCTAAAAATGTAGTAATAAATTATAAAAATAATAAAAAATTATTTTTAGATACTAATAATAATTTATTAACTAGACATAAAATGATTAAAATGTCTAAATCTAAAAATAATGGTGTGGATCCACAACATATGATTATAAAATATGGTGCAGATACATTACGTTTATTTTTAATGTTTGCAGCACCACCAACTATGTCTTTAGAGTGGCAGGAATCTGGTATTAATGGTATATTACGTTTTTTACAAAAATTATGGAAATTTATTTATGAATACCGCAAATTAAATTATATTATTAATATACATTATGATATTCAAAAAATGTATAATAAATATAATTTTAAACAATTTTGTTTACAAAAAAAAATTAATTATACAATTAGCAAAGTTACAAAAGATATTAACATAAATCAAACATTTAATACAGCAATAGCTAGCATTATGTCATTAGTAAACAATATTATTAAATATAAAATATCAGATATATTAGATTATACTATAATACATTATGCATTATTAACTATTATAAAAATATTATATCCTTTTGCTCCTCATTATAGTTATAAATTATGGCAATATATTGGTAATAAAAATGACATCGAACAAGAATCATGGCCTAATATTATTAATATAGATGAAGCAATGTTTATTAATTTTTTTAATATTATTATTCAAATTAATGGTAGAAAAAAATATAATATTGAAATACCTATACAATATAAAAATAATAAAAATATGATTAAGCAAATTATATATAAGAATAGTAAAATATTAGAATATATCCAAAATAAAAAAATTATAAAAACTATATTTATTCCTAATAAAATTTTTAATATAGTAACAATATAAATAAAATATTATATATATTTTTAATAGATTTTTTTATATTATATAATAATGTTATTATATAAATTATAGTTTGTATAACTAAAAAAAATTAATGATATGATATTACAAGATTTATGCTTAAAATATAATTGTTATATTATTATAGGGAATGAATCTTACTTAATTAAGCAATATATACAAACATTACTTAATAAAATTAAAAAGTATGATTATACAGAATATATAATAATAATTATAGATGATACAATTATTTGGAAAGATATATTTACTAAATTTTGTTGTATGAATTTTTTTTATAATAAACATATAATTAATTTAATTTTTTATGATAAAAATCATATTATTAAAAATAAAACAAATATAAAAAAAATACTTAAATTATTAAATAATAATATTATTCTAATAATAGAAATACATAATATTTTAAATCCTTATATATATAAAAAATTATTAATAGAAAAAATTTTATTAATAAATAATAATCATTTTATTAAATATATAATATTTAATAAATTAAATGATTTACAATCTAAAATATTGATATTAAAGATATGCAAAAAACTTACATTATCTATCTCAGATAATGCAATTAATTTATTACAATATTTTTATAAAAATAATATATCATTAATTAATCAAGTTATAAATAATATTGCATTAACACAACTATATACTCATATTAATCGTATAATACTATATAATTATATCGGCAATTTAATTGATATTAAATATGTAGATTTAATTCATTTTATTTTAATAGGTGAAAAACAAAAAAGTTTTTACATAATTAATATGATGAAAGTTAATAAATATAATCCTTTATTTATTATTAATAATTTTGTTAAATATATAATATATTTTATACAAATTAAACGTAATATAAAAAATTATAATCTTGAAAAAATTTTTTTGAAATTTAATATACCTCAATATAAATATCAATTTATTACTAAAGTAATATCTAAAATATCAAATAAACAGTTATATTTATCTATAGAAATATTATTAAATATAGATATAAATATAAAAAACCATTTAATAAATAATTATATAGATAAATATATTTGGATAGATTTAGAAAAATTAATTTTTTTATTTTAAATAAATATCTTATTACAATAACATGGTACTATATTAAACATGAAATGGCATTCTTATTTGCTAAAAAATGCAGCATCTAAACAAAAAACATTATTTTATAGAATATTTATAATAATTAATATATCTGTATTATTATTACTAATATTATTGTTTAATTTATATTATTTACAAATTAAATCTTTTAATAAATATTTAATAGCATCACAAAATAATTATACTAAATTATCAAGAATAATTCCTCATAGAGGTATGATCTACGATAGAAATGGTATACCTTTAGCTATTAATCAAACTTATTATCGTATATATGCAATACCTTTGCGTATTAAAGATATAAATAAAACATTAATAATCTTAAAAAGATTATTTCCCTTCAATCAAAATTTAAATATAAATTTAAATAAGTTAATAACTTTTATTAAAGATAAAAAACAAAGTGATAAATATACTCCAATAATTTTATTACAAGAATTAAATGAAATACAAATTGCAAAATTTATAATAAATCAACATAACTTGTCTGGTATTTATTTACAAAAATATCACAAACGTTTATATCCTTTTAAATCATTATTTGCTCATTTAGTAGGTTATGTAGTGCAAGATAATATAAAAAATAATACATATTATCAACAATATAATGAATCTATGGAAAATATTTTAAATAATATTTCTATAGTAGGTAGAACCGGTGTTGAAAAATATTATGATAATATTTTATACGGTATACCAGGTTATAAAAAAAGTGTTATAAATAATAAAGGTGAGATAATTTATACTAAAATAGTACAAAAAGTATTATCTGGTCGTGATATTTATCTAACAGTAGATGTAAAATTACAAAAATATATTAATTCTATTATATCTAATTATCGTATAGCTATTATAATTAGTAATCCACAAAATGGTGATATTTTAACTATGATTTCTAATCCTAGTTTTGATCCTAATATTTTTATGAATATATTTGACCAAAAAATATTTAACAGACTCTTACGAAATCCTAATAAACCATTACTTAATCGTGTTATTCAAGGCATATATCCTCCGGCATCAACAGTAAAACCATATTTAGCGTTAATAGGTTTAAAATTAGGTATTATTAATATAAATACTATAATGTATGATCCAGGATGGTGGAAAATTCCTAAAAACTATAAATTTTATAAAGATTGGAAAAAACAAGGACATGGTTATATAAATCTTCATCATGCAATAATTGAATCATCAGATACGTTTTTTTATAAATTAGCATATAATATGGATATTGTACAAATATATAAATGGATGTCTAAATTTGGTTTTGGACATAAAACAGGAATTGATTTAAACAATGAACAATCTGGTAATTTGCCTAATATTAATTGGAAAAAAAAATTTATAAATAATCAATGGTATATTGGTGATACAATTTCTGTTGGTATAGGACAAGGTTATTGGAATACAACACCAATTCAAATACATAAAGCATTAACAATATTAATTAATAATGGTATAACAAAAAAAATGCATGTTTTAAAATATATAGATATGAAAAAAGATAAATATTGTTTTCATTCGTCTAATGTTAATAGTGTGAATGGTATACCACAAGAATATTGGGATATTATTAAAAAAGGCATGTATGGTGTTGCACATAATAAACATGGTACTATACACCCATATTTTACTGCTGTAAAATACACATTAGCCGCAAAGACTGGTACAGCACAAGTATTTAGTTTAAAAAATAAAAATGTTAATAATATTCAAGTAATGCAAGAACAATTAAAAGATCATAAACTTATAATTGCTTTTGCACCTTATAATAATCCTAAAATTGCTATAACTATTGTTATAGAAAATAATAATAATCATGATCTTTTAATAGGTAAATTATTAAGAAAAATTTTTGATTATATTTTTCAACATTATAATGGATTTGAAATATAATATAAAATTTAAATAGAAAATTATGCGAAAAAACAATATTTATATTTTTATACAAAAAAAATTACATTTAGATTTAATATTTTTATATCTAATTTTATTACTTTTATTATTTAGTATTATGATTGTATGGAGTGCTTCTAATAAAAATTTACATATATTAAACAATAAAATTATACAGATCTTTATAGGTTTAGTTATTATGCTTATAATTGCTCAAATACCTCCTAGATTATATATAAATTGTTTTTTTTTATTTTATATAATTTGTATATTTTTATTAATACTAGTTAATATATTAGGTAATACTATCAAAGGAGCACAAAGATGGCTAGATATAGGATTATTCAAATTTCAACCATCTGAAATAATTAAAGTTATTTTACCTTTATTTTTAGCACAATATTTTAATAACAAATCTTATACTATAAATATTAAACAGTTTTTTATTAGTATATTAATTATTATTATTCCTACTATTTTAGTAATTAAACAACCTGATTTAGGTACTGCTATTTTAATTGATATTGCAGCAATTACTATATTGTTTTTATCTGGTTTATCTTGGCGATTAATTATAATTAATATTTTATTTATATTAATTTCTTTGCCAATTTTATGGTTTATAATTATGCATGATTATCAAAGATCTAGAATTTTAATTTTATTACATCCGGAAAATGATTCTTTAAAAACTGGATATCATATTCTTCAATCTAAAATTGCAATTGGTTCTGGAGGTTTATTTGGTAAAGGATGGTTAAATGGTACTCAAACTCAATTACAATTTTTACCAGAAAAATATACTGATTTTATTTTTTCTGTAATTGCAGAAGAATTTGGTTTTGTAGGTGTAATTATACTTATTACTGTCTATATACTATTAATAATAAGAGGTATAATTTTAGCATTAAGGTTAAAAAATATTTTTAAACAAGTTATTATTTGTGGAATAATGATAATATTATTTTTTTATATATTTATTAATATTAGTATGGTCAGTGGAATATTACCTATTGTTGGAGTTCCATTACCATTAATAAGTTATGGTGGTTCATCTTTAATTATGATGATGAGTAATTTTGGTATAATCATGTCTTTATATACACATGATAATTATATTAAACAAAAATATTTTTAATATGTTTTTATTTTAAAAGGAACAATATATATGAATCAAATTTTTAATTTTAGTCCTGGCCCTGCAATCTTGCCACATACAGTATTAAAACAAGCACAAAAAGAATTATTAAATTGGAATAATTTAAATATGTCTGTTATGGAAATTAGTCATCGTAGTAAATATTTTATACGTTTAATTGAAGATCTTAAAGAAGATTTAATTACATTGATGAATATACCAAATAATTATGAAATTTTATTTTGTCAAGGTGGTGCTAGATCTCAATTTTCAGCAGTTCCAATGAACTTGCTCAAATATAATGATAAAGCAGCATATGTTAATATGGGTTTTTGGTCTAATAAAGCTATACAGGAAGCAAAAAAATACTGTAATCCATATGTTTTAAATGTTAAAAAAAAAAAAAATAATATAGATTATATTCAATTAATGAATAAATGGCACATACATAATGATATTAAATATATACATTATTGTCCTAATGAAACTATAGAAGGTATTGCTACATATGAAGAACCTAGTTTTAATGATATAATTGTTGTAGCTGATTTATCTTCATACATTTTAACAAAATATATTAATATTAAACAATATGGTGTAATATATGCTAGTGCTCAAAAGAATATTGGCCCAGCTGGTTTAACTATTGTTATAATAAGAAAAGATTTATTAGAGCAAGAAAAAAGAATAGAATTGCCTTCAGCATTAAATTATCAAATTATAGCACAACATAATTCAATGTTTAATACTCCACCAACATTTGCACTATATTTATCTTATTTAGTTTTACAATGGTTAAAGCAACAAGGTGGTATATCAACTATATCTCATATAAATCAACAAAAATCTCAGTTATTATATGACACTATTGATAATAGTAATATTTATATTAATAATATTGCTAAAAAAAATCGTTCTATGACTAATATAGTTTTTACATTACCTAATATTAAAACAGAAAAATTATTTTTAAAATATGCAAATAATCATGGTTTATTTTTTTTAAAAGGTCATAATGCTATTGGGGGTATTAGAGCCTCAATATATAATGCAATGCCTTTAAAAGGTGTAAAAAAATTAGTAAATTGTATGAATGATTTTGAAAAAAAATATTTATAAATGTTATAATAAATTACATCATCCTAATTATAAATCCAATATGAATAATATTTTAACTTTAACATCTATAAAAAAAATTAGTGGTTGTATTAATTTACCAGGTTCTAAAAGTATTTCAAATAGAGTTTTATTATTATCTGCTTTATCTATGGGCTGTACTACATTATATAATATATTAAATTGTGATGATACAAAATATATGCTAAATACATTAAAAATATGTGGTATAAAAATTACAATAAATCATCACAAAAATATATGTCATATTATTGGTAATAATGGAATTTTTAATATTCAAAATAAAAATAATACATTATTTTTAGGTAATGCAGGTACAGTTATTAGACCATTAACAGCTTTATTTTCTGCAAATAAAATATGTAATATTATTTTAACAGGAGAAGATAGAATGAAAGAAAGACCTATTGGACATCTTGTTAATACTTTGCGTTTAGGAGGCGCTAAAATTACTTATTTAGAAAGAGAAAACTATCCTCCAATACAATTACATGGTGGTTTTATAGGCACTGAAATATTAGAATTAGATGGATCAATCTCTAGCCAATTTTTAACATCATTACTAATTACAGCACCATTATTAGAAAATAATACAACAATAATTATTAAAAATACATTAGTATCTCAACCATATATTAGAATTACATTAAAATTAATTAAAAAATTTGGTGTTATTATAAAAAATTATAATTATACTAAATTTTATATTTGTGGTAATCAACAATATCTATCTCCTAATAAATATATTATTGAAGGTGATGCTTCTTCAGCTTCATATTTTTTGTCTGCAGCAGCTATTAAGGGAGGTACAGTAAAATTAAATAATATTGATAAAAATAGTATTCAAGGTGATATAAAATATATAGAAGTTTTAAAAAAAATGGGAGCAAACATTTTTTATGGAAATAACTATGTAAGTTGTACACGTAATATATTACATGCTATTTCTATGGATATGAATCATATTCCTGATGTTGCTATGACGATAGCAGTTACTTGTTTATTTGCAACTGGTGGTACAACTACTATCAGTAATATTTATAATTGGCGTGTTAAAGAAACTGATCGTTTACATGCTATGGCTATAGAATTACGAAAAACTGGTGCACAAGTTATTGAAGGTATAGACTACATTAGTATTACTCCACCTAAAAAGATTCAAGCTAGTATTATAGAAACATATAATGATCACCGCATGGCTATGTGTTTTGCTTTATTAGCATTATCAGATAATGCAGTTCAAATTATTAATCCCTCTTGTACTAACAAAACATATCCAAATTTTTTTAAAGATTTTAAAAAAATTAGTTTGTATAATTGATTGTTAAATTAACTAGCTATATAAATAATATTTAATTATAAAAAACATATGTTTATATTTGTCTATTAATACAAAAATTTTAAGATAGTTGCAGAAATACATTATTAATGATAACTTTATTAATTAGAATATATGTTTTATATACATAAAAATTAATATAATTTAATAAAAAACATTATATATAATATTAAAATATTATACATAAAATTATTTTACTTATAAAAAGGATATTTATAAGTCCGATTAACAATAATACTTAATATGATGTAAGTTTATTATTTAATACATAAGTTAAAAGTTAAGAATATGATTGAGTCTTTTGCACAATTATTTGAATCATCACTAAAAAATAAAAATATTATTTTAGGTGATATAATTAAAGGTACTGTAATTGCCATTGAAAAAGATATTGTATTAATTGATGCTGGTTTTAAATCAGAATCTATCATTCCTATAGAACAATTTAAGAATACTCAAGGTATATTAGAAATTAAAGTAGGTGATATTGTAGATGTTGCTTTAGATGCTATAGAAAATGGTTTTGGTGAAACGATTTTATCTAGAGAAAAAGCAAAAAGACATGAGTCATGGATGATATTAGAACAAGCACAATATAAAAATACTAATACTGTTGGTATTATTAATGGCAAAGTTAAAGGTGGATTTACTGTTGATTTAAATGGTATTCGTGCTTTTTTACCTGGTTCATTAGTAGATATTAGACCAATTAGAGATACTTCACATTTAGAAGGTAAAGAATTAGAATTTAAAATAATTAAATTAGATAAAAAACGTAATAATGTAGTTGTTTCTAGA
>NZ_CP046222.1:0-718 GCF_012571795.1 Enterobacteriaceae endosymbiont of Neohaemonia nigricornis | reverse complement strand
TCGACTTGCATGTGTTAGGCTTGCCGCCAGCGTTCAATCTGAGCCATGATCAAACTCTTCAATTAAAAACGAAAAAAATCTTAATATAAAATTAAAAATTCTATAAAATTGAATGCCCACATAAATTTTCTGATAAATTATTAAAGAACAAAATAACAATCTATAATTATTAAAGAAAGTTATTATCATAATTATACTATTTAGTATAATAAAGTCAAATTATTTTTAAAATTTTATATTAAAGAAATTTAATATTTAAAATTTTATATTTTATAATCCCTTTAGGCGTATTAACAGAAATAATTGTATTAATTTTATTTCCAATTAAAGCTCTTGCAAGAGGTGCATTAATAGAAATTAGTTGTTCTTTTAAATTTGCCTCATCATCACCAACAATTTTATAAGTAATATTCTTATTAGTTTTAATATTATTAATGATAACAGTAGAACCAAATACTACTTTTCCATTATTTTTTATTTTAGTAATATCTATTACATAAGACTTAGATAATTTTATTTCTATGTTTTGTATTTGTCCCTCACAAAAGCTTTGTTCCTCACGAGCAGCTTTATATTCTGCGTTTTCTTTTAAATCTCCATGACTTCTGGCATCTTTAATAGCTTTAATAATTTTTGGTCTTTCTATATTTTTTAATCTATATAATTTATGTTGTAATTTTTCAAAACCTTGTAATGTCATAGGAATATTTTTATTCAT